>JBCCQK010000162.1:0-15134 GCA_039024375.1 Bacteroidota bacterium | reverse complement strand
TCACTGTGCAACTTTTAGCCTAGCTGGGCGGCAATTGGGGAAAGAATAATAGCATTACAATACAATCAAACTTTCAGTCAAAAAAATATTCAACGTATGTGAAGTGTTAGGCAGATTCACTAGACATTTTAGGTCTAGCATTTCTATTTTTTACAATTATTTTCATAAAAATTTTAGATTAGTATGAAGAAACTTTCCTTAGTTTTTACAATGATGCTTTTTGTCATCGGTATGACGATGGCACAAAGAACCGTAACGGGGACGGTCACCGATGCTTCGGGTGAAGCGTTAATCGGTGCTAGTATTCTCGTGAAGTCAACTTCGGTTGGTACGGTATCGGACATCGACGGTAGCTACAGTTTAGACGTGCCCGATGATGCGACCACTTTGGTGGTTAGTTACACTGGTTACGCTACTAGAGAAGTCGAATTAGGTGCAGCAACCGTAATGGACATTACCTTGCGAGAAGGAGTTGTACTAGAAGCGGCAGTCGTTACTGCCTTGGGTGTAAAAAGAGATGAAAAAGCCCTAGGTTATGCGGTACAACAAGTAGATGGTACCGATATTGCTCGTTCTGGCGCTAGTAACCCAGTAGATGCCTTAGTAGGTAAAGCGGCTGGGGTACAAATTACGCGTTCTTCTGGTTCTGTAGGTGGTGGTTCTCGTATCGTCATTAGAGGGGTAACCTCTATGGTAGGTAACAACCAGCCGTTAATCGTTATTGACGGGGTTAGAACTAACAATGAAACATTGCTTTCACAAGCTAGTACTGCGGGTACAGCAGCCTCTAACCGATTGATGGATTTGAACCCAGAAGATATTGAGTCTATCAACGTATTGAAGGGAGCGGCTGCAACTGCACTATATGGTACAGCTGGTGCTACTGGTGTGGTTTTGATTACCACTAAGAAAGGACAAAATCAGAAGCAGATTGACGTTAATTTCACTACTTCAGTAGGTTTTGACGAAATCACGCAAATGATTGATTTGCAAAACGAATTTGCACAGGGTAGATTCGGTAGCAATGGCGATTTAATCTGGAGAAGCCCCGCAACGGGTGAATCTGGTAGCTGGGGACCAAAAATTAGCGACTTAGAATACGCTACTGACCCTAATCACCCTAATGCGCCTTCTCACCCCAACGATTTTGACGCAAATGGCGTTTACCGATGGGACAAGAATGGTTTCTTAGTACCAAGAGGAACAGGAAACGGTCAACCAGCTAATACCTATAATAACGTTGACCCTTTCTTCCAAACTGGAACAAATTTCACCAACTCTTTGTCGATTGCTGGTGGTAACGATTTGATTACTTTCAGATTATCTGGTTCGGATTTACGGTCAACTGGGGTAATTCCTAGTGAAGAATACACTCGACAAACCGTGAAATTGGCTTCTACTATTAAGCCAGTAGAAGGACTAACAATCGGTGGTTCGGTTAACTTTACTAAGTCCGACTACGTGAGAGTCCAGCAAGGTTCTAATACTTCTGGTCTTTTATTGGGTATGTTAAGAACGCCTGGTTCTTTTGACAACACTAACGGTTTAAGTCCAGAGGATGCTGTAGATGACCGTTCTGCCTACGAATTCCCCGACCGTTCACAAAGAAATTACCGTGGTGGTGGTGGTTACGATAACCCTTATTGGACAGTTAATAATACTTTGGGGTACGAAGATGTCGTCAGAACATTCGGTAATGTAAAAGCTGATTATACGGTTAGTAACTGGTTAGGAATCGGATTCAACTTTGGATACGATTTGACGAGTGACGAGCGTAAGCAAGACTTCGAAGTTGGCTCTAGAACAAATACTTTAGGTCGAATTCGATTGAACCAATTTAACGTTAAGCAGTACGATACTTACTTTAACCTGTTGGGTAGTGGTGATTTGACGCAAGATATTAACTTGAGCTACCTAGTTGGGGTGAATGCGTTCTCTTATGACCAGCAAGAAACGGAAATCATCGGTACTGGATTAGTATTCCCAGGATTCTTGGATATCAGTAATGCGAATAACATCACTACGTCTCAAGATGTCGTCAGAAACCGTTCTTTAGGTTTCTTCGGTCAGGTAGAAGCTTCTTGGAGAGGAACATTATATGCTACTTTGAGTGCAAGACAAGACTACGATTCACGATTGGGTAACCCAGATAATTTCCGATTGGAAGACACTGGTTTCTTCTACCCATCTGCTTCTTTGGCGTTCGTTTTCTCCGAATTGATGAACAACAGCAATATCCTTTCTTTTGGTAAGTTGCGATTGTCTTACGCTCAGGTAGGAGCAGGGCCACCAAACCCTTTCTCTACACAATCTGTATTCGTTTCTCCAAGTATCACAGATGGATGGGGACCTTCCATCAACTTCCCAATCAATGGACAAACTGGTTTCGACCAATCAAGCTTATTGGGTAACGCTAACTTAACTCCTGAGTTAACAACTACTTACGAGTTCGGTTTAGATTTGAGATTCTTGAACGGTCGATTGGGCTTAGATGCGACTTACTACACGGGTAACATTAAAGATGCTATCTTGAACGCTTCTTTGGCTAGCTCAACGGGTTACCAAAACGTTTGGTTGAACTCTGGAGAAATGACTTCTCAGGGTATTGAATTGACTTTGAATGCAACGCCTGTTCAAGCAAAAGATTTCACTTGGAATACACAAGTTAACTTCACGAAATCAGAAAATATCGTAGAAGAGTTAGCACCTGGTGTAGAGCGATTATTCTTAGCAGGCTTTAGTAGTGCGGGTTCTTACCTAGTAAAAGGTAACCAGTACGGTGCCATTTTCGGTGGTGCTTACTTGCGTACAGAAGCTGGAACGGATGCTGACCAAAGTTTGAATATTCCTGGTGGAGATGTCGTTATCAACGATGACCCAGCCAGTAGAGAATTTGGTTACCAAGCTGTTGACCCTGTACAGAGAGCTATTGGTAATCCTAACCCCGACTTCATCATTGGTTGGAATAATACTATCAACTACAAGAGATTCGCTTTCAACTTCTTGCTAGACTGGAGAGAAGGCGGTGATTTGTGGAACGGTACTGCTTGGGCTTTGTCTTTCTTCGGAAAGTCACAATTAACTGCTGAAACTAGAGTAGAGTCACCTACTGCAATCCAAGGCGTAAAGCAATCAGATGGTTCTCCTAACGATATTCCCGTCGTACGAGATAGAAACTACTGGACTTCTTCTTTAGGTGGATTCGGTGCCGTTGGTGAGCAATTCGTTCAAGATGGTGGTTGGGTTAGATTGAGAGAAGTTGGTTTAACTTACCGATTCCCAGCAACTGATTGGATGAAAGGTGGTTCTTTCGGAATCTCTGGTAGAAACTTATGGTTTGTCTCTGATTATGATGGTATTGACCCAGAAACAAGTTTGACTAGTACAGGTAACGGACAAGGGTTTGATTACTTCAACATGCCTAGTACAAGGTCTGTTATCTTCAGATTGTCACTTGATTTCTAAACAATAGTGTCCTTTTTATTGTGAAGTCCAAGTCCTTCCAGCACTTCGAGTGCTGGAAGGACTAATTATCACAATCAAGCGAAAATTGATTCCAAATTTTACTTTGTTCGGAGTAGTCTTACTTCGAAGCAACCAGTAATTGATTGCAAATTATTTGGCAGTGATACCTTTTGGTATCAAGCTAAATGATAATATGGTTAAGTGATTGTGTATGTACTGATTGGTAAAATTTAGTAAAACAGATAGTATCAAAATAGCTGTTTTGCAGAATCTATAATCAACAAAAAAAAATTTAACAATAAATGAAGTTAGTAAATAAATTAATTATCACATGTCTAGCGCTGTTTGTGCTCGTTAGCTGTGAGAGTTACATCGAGGGAGACGGTATCAACCGAGACCCTAACAACCCTACCGCTGTTCCGATTACCGCACAAATGCCCGCTTTTCAAATTGCTTTGGCGGACGTTACGGGTGGTGGCTTTTCTCGGTTCAGTTGTATGATGATGCAACAAGTTGAAGGGGTAGCCCGACAGTGGTCTTCTTTCAACCAATATACTGGTTTGACGCCCAACCGATTCGATACGGATTGGAACAACGTTTACGAAAATGTATTGAACGAAATTCAAATTGCTAGAGCAAGTGCCGTTGAGCAAGGGTATAACCATTACCAAGGGGTACTGAACATCATGGAAGCTTACACCATCATGATGGCAACTGACGTTTGGGACAATATCCCTTACTCTGACGCTCTACAAGGAGTTGATGCGATTAACCCTACGTACGACACGCAAGAACAGATTTATACTGCTGCCTACACTCTGTTAGACCAAGGAGTTGCCTTGTTGAATGGCCCATCTGGTCCACTACCTGTTGGTAGTGATGATGTTTTCTTTGGTGGTGACACAGAAGCGTGGATTAGAGCAGCTAGTGCTGTGAGAGCGAGAGGATTCTTAAAGGACCAAAATTACGCTGGCGCAATGAGCGAAGCTATGAACGCTTTTGGTGATGCTTCAGAAAATTGGGCTTTTAAATACCAAGATGCGAACGCTGCGGGACCATGGTACCGTTTCAACGATGGCCGATTGGGAGATTTAGAATTCCACCCAACTATGCGTGGCTTAATGCAAGGATTGAATGATACAGACCGATTAGGCGTTATTGATGGTACTTTCAATACTTCACACCCTTATTTGATTCCTGATTTCTTGCAAGAACTAGTTACTTTTCGCGAAATGCAGTTCATCATTGCCGAGGCAGACGTGAGAGCAGGCGGTTCTCAAACTGGACACGACGCTTATCTAGCAGGTATCAAAGCTTCTTTCGCTCGACTAGGATTGGGAGATGCTGAATATGATGCTTACGTTGCACAAGCAGATGTTGACCCTGGTGTAGGTAACTTGACGCTAGAACACGTAATGACACAAAAGTATATTGCCATGTACTTGCAGCCAGAAGTATATAGCGACTGGAGAAGAACGGGTATTCCCGCTTTGGAGCCAGTCTCGGGTACTTCTATTCCTGTTCGGTGGAACTACCCATTGAGTGAATTCTTGTTTAACTCGAATGCACCGGACGAGTCATCTGTTAATTTCTACACCGACCGTGTAGGTTGGAATAGATAATTCGGGTAGTGATTAGTAAACAGTTGACTAGTGTAGTGATTAGTTAAACCAAGTGCTGATTTTCAACCATTTGGTTTACTTGAAAACAGTCAACTTTAACGTGAAAGATTAAAAGTGAACCAGTAAGAATAACTTGGTTCATTAAATAAGATATGATATTTTAGATAAGAATAGTAGTGCTGCTTGCGGTGCTACTATTTTTTTTGCCCCAATTTTAGAAAGATGTTAATAAAAACTTAAAAAAAATAGAAGTAGATTGAACAATGCCGTTTCTTCATCGTTTTGCCCATGTAAAGTAAAAAATCTGTCAACTTATGCGAAACGTGAATTTACAATCGAACTTGCACCTACCACCTATTTTCCCTTCCAGAAATAAAGCCCCTTAGCCTTGGCTAGACCATTGAAGTCCTCCTACTCTACCATGTACTGGCTCATTTGTCCTACTCCAGCCGATGTGTTTATTGTGCTGCTACAAGTAAGAAAGCCGACAAAAAGTATTGAGTTTTCAAATTTTCCAAAGTAGGAGCCATTAGTTATTTATAGTTTTGCAGTTCGCATACTCAACTATTGTTGCTCACCAGTCCATTTCATTGACAACCCTTACGAGTTTTCTTTAGATAATGAGTTGTTTTTACCTTACAATTTTCTAAACCTTTTTTACCAAAAAAAATTCCTAACAAAACATAAATAGATTACTGAGAATTAAACGGTATGAATGTATTTGATACCGTTCACTAGTTTTTTTTCTTAATTAAAATTCAAACCAAAGTATGAAAAATTGTACTTCATTATGGATGGTATTTTTCCTATTTGTAGGTACGCTCACTGCCCAACGAACAATCACGGGGACAGTGGCGGACTCCCAAGGAGAGACCATTATTGGAGCGACCATCCTTGCCGTGGGAACTTCAACGGGTACCGTCACCGATTACGACGGAACATTTTCTTTAGACGTACCAGATGGGGTGACTGCCGTAACAGTTAGTTACACAGGATTTAGTTCTAAAGAAGTTCCTTTGACTGCTGCTTCCGTTTACGACATTGTCCTTGAAGAGGGGGTAGTCTTAGATGAGGTAGTAGTTACCGCTCTAGGTATCGAAAAAGAATCCAGAGAACTGGGCTTCAGTGTCGATAAAGTAGATGCGGCCGAATTGACCAAAGCGAGAGAAGCGAATATTGTCAACTCGCTACAGGGTAAAGTTACAGGGGTTAATATTACCAACTCCAGTGGTAACTTAGGTAGTTCATCGAAGATTATCATTCGGGGGGCAACTTCTTTGAGTGGTCGAAACAACCCACTTTGGGTGATTGACGGAATGCCTTTCAATGATAACCAATTTGTAGCGGGCAATGATAGAATTGCTGGTGCTAGAGACTTCGGTAGTGGTGCTTCCGCCGTCAATCCCGATGACATCGAATCAATGAGTATCTTAAAAGGTGCGGCTGCAACGGCACTGTACGGTTCGAGAGCTGCCGCTGGTGCTATCATCATCACGACGAAGCGAGGAAAGGCATCCGCCAATGGCCGAGCTAAAATTACAGTCAATTCTTCTTTCAGAATAGATGACCTATTACGCGTACCCGACTACCAGCAGCAATACGCTATGGGTTCCTTGGGTAAGTACGATTCTTCTTCGGTTGGGTTTGACTGGGGGCCTAGAATTGTTGGGCAGGTAGTCAACTCATTACCCGTCACTGGCGAAACGGGACCGCTGCAAGCTGTGGATGAAAATGGCATTAGAGACTTCTTTGACCAAGGCTACAGTGCCATTAATAACTTTGCTATCTCGGATGGTAACGAAAAAATGGACTATCGAATCAGTTTAGGTGCGTTGAATCAAACGGGAGTTGTTCCAGGTTCGGAACTAGACCGATACAACGTTTCATTGAATGCGGGGGTAAAGCACTCTGATAAGTTAAGAACTAGATTTGGTATTCAATTAATCAAAACGGATTCACGGGGTACCGCCGCAGCGGGTGCGAACGACCCCAATATTATCAGTTTAGCTTCTTTTAGTAGCACCCTAGACCAAAATTTGTTTAGACCTTGGATTGACGATTTGGGCAACCAAATTAATCAAACTGACCCACAGAATAATAATCCATTTTGGATTAGAAACGTGAATCGGAACGACCGAGACGATACGCGGGTTTTGGCCAATGCTGCTGTGACCTACACACCTATTACAAATTTGGACATCACCGCCCAGGTTGGGTATGATTTTGGTCAAGACAACCGTTTTATCTCCAACGCTAAAGGAACTGCACAGCGACTTCAAGGGGATTTCCTCATTGATAACATCAATGCGGTACAGATAAATACGGACATCATCGCTAAATATTCACTAGAGGTAAATGATGATATTTCTTTAGGATTTTTGGGAGGATATAACTACAACAAAAGAGAAATTAGCCGAGAAGGGTTATTCAGTAATCAATTGTTGATTCCTCGTTTATTCAGCCCTGGTAACACCGAGCAGAACGTACCCAGTCGAGATTTCTCCGAGCAAATCTTGTATGGTCTTTACGGTTCGATTGACTTTTTCTACAAAGATTTCTTGACTGTAACCGTAACGGGTAGAAATGACTGGTCTTCGACTTTGCCCATCAATAACAATTCTTACTTCTATCCTTCTATCAGTACGGCTTTTGTCTTTACGGATGCCTTCAATATTGACGAAAATTCTTTCTTAAATTACGGTAAATTGAGAGCTAGTTACGCACAGGTAGGTAACGATACGGGACCTTACCAATTGGACTTTAACTTTTTGCCGATTACCACAGCTACGGGACAGTACGGTTTGGACTTGAACTTCCCTTACAACGGACGTTTGGCCTTCTCCAAAGCCAATACTATTCCTCCCGCCGACTTGAAACCAGAGCGACAAAACAGTTATGAAGTGGGGGCAGAACTAGATTTTGCTAACTATCGCTTGGGCTTAGATGTAGCCTACTTTAAGACCGAAAATAAAGACCAAATTTTGGCTTTGCCTATTCCAGAATCTACTGGCTTCGGCCGACTTAGAACCAACGTTGGTCAAGTGAATACTTCAGGATTTGAGGTAACCTTGGACGTTACGCCCATTAGCACTAAAAACTTCAATTGGGTTTCTACCATCAACTTTTCTTCCATTAAAAACGAAGTGGTCGAGTTGGCTGAAGGGGTAGAAAGAGTATTGCAGGCAAGTGCTTTCGGAAGTGTGCAGGTAGTAGCTGAAGAAGGAAAAGGGTTTGAACTATTGGCGATTCCATTTTTGCGAGATTCCACTACGGGTCGCCCTTTAATCAATCCCACGGATGGAAGCCGAATTGCGGATGAACCCCGAACAATGGGTTCCGTTTTACCCGATTTCACAATGGGTTTTGTGAACTCTTTCAAATTGGGAGATTTTAATTTCTCTTTTACAGTTGACTGGCGGTCAGGTGGGGTAATGAAATCTGCTACCGTGGAAGATTTGCAAACATTCGGTTTGACCGAAGAAACGCTATTGAATCGAGAAGGAACCTTTATCGACCGAGAAGGAGTCATTGCGAATGCTGACGGTACGGTAAGAGATAATGATATTCCACTAGCTAGCGCTCAGCACTTTTGGACGAGTTTGGATGACAACAGTATCAGTGAGCAGCATATTTTTGATGCTTCTTTTGTGAAGTTGAGAGAGATAGCGGTTAACTATACTTTTCCTAGAAGATTATTAGGCGATAACGGTTTTATTCAGGCGTTGAGCTTAGGTTTCGAAGCTAGAAATGTCGCTTTGCTCTACTCCGAAGTACCACATATTGACCCCGAAAGTAACTTATTTGGTTCTGGTGCGGATGGTTTTGGTGTGGAAAGAGCGGCGACGCCCAGTACTAGAAGTTTCGGTGTAAACTTGAGAGCAACTTTCTAATTGCTAAGGATTGAAGGAGGTAATTCTTGCAGGATTCAAGTCCTGCTTACTAATTGCAATCAATCGTCACAGTTTCTATTTTTAAAACAAAGAAAATAAATAATGAAATATATAAAAATATTCTTATCAGTTTTGGTAGTCATCGCACTATCTACGGGTTGTCAAGACCGTTTGGACATCAACACCGACCCGTTGGTGGCCAGTACGGCCGACCCGAACGTACTTCTTCCGTTTGTCTTAGTGCAATATTCCAATCGACACACTACGGAATTAGGAACCAGAATTATGGATGTCCCTCAGCATTTTTCGGCTTGTTTCAATAGCCCAAGAGCGGGAAACACTTCTAGTTTCTTGACGGGTAACACTTGGGATATGTACTACACTCGAGTTTTAGGTAATTTGGTTTTGGTAGAAAATGATGCGGTTGCTCAGGGCGAACTGAGTAATAATGTCAATGCGATTGCGAAAATTCTGAAGGCCAAATCGTTTTTCGAATTGGCTTGCATTTGGGATGCAGTCCCTTTTACCGAGGCCTTAGACGGTGCGGCTTTTCCCACACCTAATTTCGACGAACAAGAGGTAGTCTTTAGAGGAGCAGTTGATTTACTGGACCAAGCGATTGGACTGATTGACGCTACGCCCGAATCTGGTAGTTTCGACGTAACTACGGGAGATTTGATTTTTGAAGGAGATATGGATAAGTGGAGACGTTGGGCTAACACTTTGAAACTAAGAATCTTGATGTTGATACGAAATAAAGATACCTCAGTAGATTCCGAAATCGTCGCCACTTTGGGACAACCCTTGATTGAGGAAAATAGCCAAGCAGCGCTTTTAGAGTATTTCGATACACCCGCCGAATCCAACGGCTACAATCGTTTGGTAGAAGCCTTCTTTGGCGTTAGCAATGAAGTGCAAGAAGTATATGCCCCGGGCGAAGTATTGTACGATTTACTATCTGCGGGGGACCCTCGTTTTGGTCTAATGATTGCTGACCCTAACGACGAAGGTTCACCGGGCAATGGACAGTTTGCTTTCTCAGTGGGTGGTGCCACTATCGCCGATAACGTGATTCGAAATGATATTCCTCATATCATGGCCCTACCGTCCGAAGTACACTTTTACAAAGCGGAACTGGCGCTGTTGGGCGTCACGAGCGACGACGCACAAGCAGAATTCACAATGGGCGTACGGAAAATTTTAGAGTTCTGGGGCCAAGATATTCCTGGCGCACAAACCAGATTATCTAGCGAGGATATTAGCAATTTCGTGGATGGTTTACCTACGGCCGATTTACAAGCAGTACAAGAGCAGTTGTATTTGGAGTCATTCTTACGGCCCGTGTATGCTTGGAACACCGTTAGAAGAACTAAAGTGCCGGCACTTGTTCCTCCACCAGCGGCCAATATTTCTTTCATCTTAAAGCGATTTAATTATCCACCTGATGAAGTGGCTTCTAATCCAAATGCGCCCGTCAATTTGGACACAGATACACCCGTTTGGTTTGAGAATTAAGATGAGTTATGAACGATGAATGATAAATGATAATTTGTTTACTTCCTAGTAACCATATTTTGTATCTACTACGAACTAAAATCATTCATCATTCATCATTCATTCATTCGAGACTATATTTTACTAATTAACTATTCTAATAATCACAATATGAAAATTAATCATTTTTTTCTTTTGTTATTCGTTGCCGCGTTCGTGGGCTGCGATAACTCCTTCGACCCCGAAGAAGAGTTCGACTTAGAAATACTACCTGGGTACGTTGCTTTCGATGCCCCCGGTAACGACGCTTTTATGGACGATGTGGCGGTAAGTGAATCGGACGGTTCGACTGATTTGGTCATCGAAACGCCAACGGGGACGTTATCGGACGTTACTATTAATTACTCTTTCGGTGGTTCAGCCGTTTTTGGTGAAGATTTTTCCGTAGCAGGAGCTTCGGCTTCGGGCGGTACGATTGTTTTAGTCACCAAACCATCTGACATCTTCTTCAACGACCGAGTAGATTTAACCGTAGATTTATTGACGGACGGCGTCGTTGATGGTGAAAAAACCTTAACGATTACTTTGGAAAGTGCCAGTAATGCGGAAGGAGACGTAGCAGTTGGTAGAGGCGGATTGGACTTTTTGAAGACGGCTACCGTAGTTATCGCTGACGTAGATGAATAGACTGGATACTGGATGCTAGATACTGGTCACTAGTCACTTATAAAAAATATTACAGAAAGCAGTTCCAAATTTGGTGCTGCTTTTCTTTTTTGGGTACTACACAAAAGACGCTCCAGAACTTTCTCGTAATCAAGATATTGTTTAGTAACCAGTAACCAGTAACCAGTATCTAGCATCCAGTATCCAGCATCACCGCATAAACCGAACCCCCACATTAAATGTCTGCGCCACTCTGTCCTTAATTGCAATGCGTTGTAAAGCGTAGTTCGTATAAAGCAATTCGATTTCAAAGTTTTTGGTGACCAAATATTTAGTGCCTACGCCCACCTCACTCGGCAAGCCTATCATGCCATAGACCGTCCACCTAGACGTAGGAAAATAGCTGTAAAAAACTTTAAAAAAAGGGTCAATTTTGAAGGTAGGCTGTAATGGTGACCATAAGCTCGCTTCCACAAATAACTGAGTGCGTGTACCGATTAACTTATCGTAAAAAAGTTGGGTAAAAGAAATGAATTGACCGTCTACTTCTTGGTCGATTGGAATGTAAAGCGTCTGCTGAAGCGAAAAATTCCGATTTTTGGGAAATGGATGTACTTTAATCTTTGGGCCAATGTGCGACGCACCGAATCGGCCACTCGTTTGAATAGGGTCCCCATCAGAATTTTGTAACTGTTCGCCGTTCGCCGTATTTCTAAATTCGTCAAATTGCTTCGTTTGAATCGCTAGAAAAGGAGAGTGAGCCGCCAAGTCGTTGACAATTTGGGAGCGTAGGACGAAATCTACGCCTACGTTGAAGCGTTGCTCGCTGCCAATGAGGTATTGAAAAAAGGAGGAAAAATAGCTGCTGCGACTGTTAAAATTAGAGAAGCCATCGTATTGCTGTTGCGTATAGAGCGAATTAAAAATTTTTAGTTCAAACTGCTTCTTTCTCAGCAATCGAGAGGCGCGGAAAAAAGCAGGATTTCCCGAGCGATGAACGGGTTTCGCATCGTTCAACTGCCAATCGTAATCGTAATGGCGAAGCTTAAAATTGTCGGGAATTGCTGTTTTTCGGTATAAATTGATAAACGTTCGAATCCCACCAGCGACCTTAAAATCATCGGGATACCAGCGAAAAATTTGGGATAAATAGGCCGTTTTTTCTTCCTGTTTGGTATAAATAAAGTTCTCGTCGTTGAGCGCCAGTTGAGTTTGTTGATTGAGTTGTGCTTCCAATGTTTCGGGTAAGTAGGCCGTTGGAATAATGGCGGGACAACCTTTGGCGGCACAGACTAGCACAAAATGCAGTCGAGGGTCTTGGTATTTTTTTAATAAAAATTCTTTTTCCAGACCATTGAGTGTCAGTTTTTTACCACCTACTATATACTTTTTCCAATCAAAAAATCCTGTGACTTCGTTGGGTGACGCAATCGGATATTGTTCCTTGACCGCTTTGATAACCAGAATATTGTAAGCGTTGATAAGGTAGGCTTTTTGTTCCCGTTTGGGTAAGGAAGTAAAGTCAATTTTTCTTATGAAATTAGTCAGACTAGCCAATTCTTTCTTATCAATTTTCTGATAAGCTACTTTGCCTTCAACGACGTATTTTCCAAAAAACGAATCGGCTTCCTGAAAAAAGGTAGCGGTCGATTGGGCCAAAAGACCACCTGAAAGAACGACTACAAATAAGAAGAAAGGAAAAAGAAAACGAAGACCCATTGCTTAACGTGATATTGAGTTATAAAGAGCAGCCAAACATAACGCAACTCTCCGAGTTGTGCAAGCTAATTAGAAACGGATAGGAAATCCTAAGCATGAACCGACAAAATACTTTTACCGAAATCGTTAGATTGTGTTACTTCCTATTAGGCCTATTTTTAAAACAAAAAATAGCTAAAAACTCTTGTTTTAAACATTTTTTGTTTTAAATTTGTGTCGTTTAAAAAAATCTGTTGAATGGTATAAAAACTACACTCATGCAAAATGACCTTGCTCGGAGAACACCCCCTCCATTTGCTTTCATGAACTTTAAAGGCTACGCAAAACAACTCAAAGCGAATTGGTTCGAAATGTTAATGATTCCGATGATAGCCTATCTTTTCATTTCCAAAGATGTGAGCATTTCCTTCCAAATGGGCCCCGATAGCACTACTTACGCTGTGGAAAATAACTTTTCGAAGGCCAATCAAGCGAATTTGGCCGTACCCGTAAGTCAGTCAGTCAATAACAAAAAACAAGTAGAAAGAGGCTTTAATTTAGGCGATTGGTTGGATAGCCGAAAACCAGCAGCCCCTCAAAAGAAAAAGTCGTCCACCAAATTAAAAAAAGTACCGAGAGCCCAGCACTTTTCTAATTTGACGTTTATTATGAGTCCGACTTATGCCGAACGCAAGGGAATCCCCGCATCGGTCGTTCAAGAAAAGAAAGACAAATGCAATAACTACGTGAAAAAATACTTAAAAGCAGCCCTCAACGAACAAAAAGAATACAATATTTTGGCTAGTATTACTTTGGCGCAGGGCTTACTCGAATCCAATGCGGGCGATAGTCGCTTAGCCCGAGAATCGCTTAATCATTTTGGTATTAAATGTCGCCGAAAATGCCGAGGTTGTACCTGTCGCAATTACCACGACGACGATATTTACGATATGTTTCGGGTTTTCAAAAACCCCACAGAAAGTTATCGAGAGCATTCTATCCTGTTGAATAACAGCCGTTACAAGAAACTGCAGCAATACGGCAACGATTACAAAAAATGGGCACACGGATTGAAGAAGGCGGGGTACGCCACGGATAAACGCTACGCCGAAAAGTTGATTATGATTATTGAGGCGTTGAACTTAGACCGCTACGACGGTTTATAGGAACAATGTGTAATGACAAATTATCAATGAACAATTATCAATGTGCAATGAGCAATTAGAGCTGTATGAAATTTTGAGCGTACATTTTTAAAGAGGACTATTTGTGGATACAACGTAGAGCGTGCAGCGTTCGTAGCGCATAAAGAATCACGATTCTGCGGACTTTGCGTCCTCTGCTTGCAAATGCCATGTAGTGCGGTTGGCGACTATATTGGTAACTGGAATTGGTAAAAATGACTACTTTTGTAATCCAATAAGTAGCTACTTTTTCAAAGTAGATGTCAGTGGTAAATAAAGAGCAATATCTAAGATATACTAGTTTAGGGTAAAAATTGGACTTTTTATTCTAAAAATTGTTGTATTGTTATATGGCTATATTGTTGAAATACAATAATTTAAGATGATTTTACTAGGTCCATTAACAATAAAACAATATAGCAATTTAACCATTAAACAGTATAGAAATAGGCGTAGTCCAATCTGCGCTCGAAAAAAAACTTTGTGTGCTCCATGTTCTCCGTACCTTTGTGGTAAAAAAACTAGATAGTCAATAAATACGTCCATTCCTTTGCAAAAGATAGATATCCAAATCCTTGATACCGACCTTAACCCCCAAACCTGCATTGACTTTGTGACCAATCCCGCTTCTGGGGGCATCAACGTATTCGTTGGAACGGTGCGCAATCAAACCAAGGGCAAAACCGTCGTTCGCCTAGATTTTGAAACGTACCGTCCCATGGCGATATCTGAAATGCGAAAAATTGCCGAACGGGCCTGCGAACAGTGGCCCATCGAAAAAATTTCCATGCACCATCGGGTCGGTACGTTGAACATTGAGGGAATTGCGGTGGTTATTGCAGTAGCGACGCCGCACCGAAAGGCCTCATTCGAAGCCTGCCAATTTGCCATTGATACGCTGAAAGAAACGGTGCCCATTTGGAAAAAAGAAATTTTCGAAGATGGGGAAGTGTGGGTGGCGGCGCATCCATAAGAGAAAGTCAAAATGTAAAATCCAAAATCTAAAAGTGTAAATACTGCCATCCACTTTTGACAAACTGTTACAGGTTATTTTTGTCTTACTAATAATAGACTTTATTCTAAACGATTTAGTGGTTGCAGCACTCGAAGTGCTG
>JBCCQK010000161.1:0-15151 GCA_039024375.1 Bacteroidota bacterium | reverse complement strand
CTATAATGGAGATATTGCCTACCAGTCTTCCGACTGGAGAAATTTTTACAATCACGCCACCTTCAACGCTCAGATTACTTCCAGCCGTAGCTATTCTCCGCACAAATCGTTGTACGTTGACCACAAATCTGGTTACGCCAACTCGGAGCAAATGGACGTCGTGCGAAAAATTGGTGAGTACAGCTCTGGTCGATACCTAATGAAGTGGAAAATGTACGTACCACATAACCGAAATGCCGCTTTTAACTTCCAAAAGTATAAAGTACCGGGCGCCGAAGCGGGTTTAGTGGTCTATATGCGCAAGGGAAAGGGTATTGCGTTACGAGCAAATGGTCAAATTTACCAATCTTCTAAAACCTACCGACAAGGCACTTGGATAGACGTAGTGGTTGATTATCACTTGAACGGCCGCTTTGCCGCTATACACATTGACAATAAATTGATTGCCATTTGGGACACCAGATTGAAACATAACACCTCCGCTTACGGCGTCAACCGACTAGGTGGTGTTAACTTCTGGGCTTACCACGATTACACTACTTTCTACGTTGACGACTTCTGCATCGAAGACAATACGGGTATTTCTATTTTGTACGCTGCGGATGCCCAAGCAATTGATTTGACGGGTAATTAGTTGGGGGAGTGATTAGTGATTAGTGACTAGTGACTAGTAATCAGTGACTAGAAATTAGTGACTAGTCATCATTCATCACCTATCATTCATCATTCATAAACATAACCCCAAGTTATTGACCTAAATCGGCTACCTTTCTTCGGAAAGGTAGCCGTATTTTTTATTTGAGAATAACAATAAATTTTATGTATTTGAAGTAGCGAGTTTTTGTCTCGCTTCTCATCAGAATTACTATCTTTGGTGGTAAACAAGCCCTATATAAATGAGAAAACAGTACGACATTCGACAGTCTGCACGCTTGTCTTGCCTTCTTTTGTTGGCCTTTCTTGTCAATTATCCCATCCTCTTTGCTACCCACTTTTTTCAAAACACGAGCCCTGCCGATACGATAACCGCCGAAGCCTATTTTCAAAAAGGACAAGCATTCTTCGATGCTAAAAAATGGGACGATGCTTGCGTAGAATTTTTGAAAGCCGCCGACTTATTTCGGGCCGCAAATCATCCTTCGGGACTGATAAAGTCTAATTTAAAAGCGGGAAGTATTCGTCGCTTTCGAACCGATTTTCAACACGCTCTTCAGTTGTACCAAGAAGCCCTAGATATTTCTCTTCAAGCCAATGGTCTTTTACATATCCAAACAGTCCGTTGTTTGGATGGAAAATGTATGGTCTTCTATAATAAAGGAGTCTATGACCGTGCGCAGTCCGTTTTAGACAGTATCATCCATATTGAAACGACTTTGTACGGTGCAGACCACGAAAAGATGACGGCGAGTTACACTTTGAAGGGTAATATTCATTTTAAACAAGGTCATTACGACGAGGCCATACAATTTTACGAAAAGTCTAAGGTCATCCATCTACGAGATTCGCTCAAAAATTTGGAAAACCTCGCCAGTTGTATTGGAAATATTGGAGCCGCTTCCATCGAAAAAGGCGATTTTGCCAAGGCCAATGCGTTATTTCTCCAAGCGGCCGAATTAAAAAAGGCAAAACTGGGCGAGAATTCTACTAGCTTGGCCTATACCTATTATAACATCGGCGATGGTTTTGCAAGTCAAGGGGACTTCCAATCGGGCTTGGATTACCTATTCAAAAGTGCTCGAATTCTACGGATAATGGCGGGAGAAAACCACCCTGATGTGGCTTACGTCTATAATGGAATTGGGAAAGTTTATCGACAATCGGGGGATTGGGAACAGGCGATGGATTACTTTCAAAAGTCCTTAACTATTCGAGACAGTACGCAGACCAGTGACCATCCCGACGTGGCGAGAGATTACGACCAAATTGGCTTTGTTTTGCAGCAAAAAAACGAACTTGAAGCGGCTGAACGTGCTTATCGAAAAGCATTAATGATTCGCCAAAAAAGATTTGACCCCACGCATATTTCTCTGGGAAAAAGTTACCATAATTTAGGACAATTGGCAGTTCTAAATGAAGATTATGAGACGGCGAAGGCCTATTTACAAAAAGGACTTGCCATTCGAAAGGAGCAGTTAGCAAATTATCATCCTGCTATTGCAGAGACCCATACGCAATTGGCCAAAATGGAGGCCCAACAAGGTCAATGGTCAGCCGCTTTAGAGCAGTACCAAATGGCTTTAACCCAACTCGTTCCCGCGTTCGACGAGGAAGATTGGGCAGAGAATCCCGCTTGGACGGATAATTTCCCCTACAAAGTGGATTTATTGACCATTTTATACCAAAAAGGAATGGCGTTAAAACAGGCGTATGTGGCGCAAGCAATGGATAGAGAAGGACTCCTGGCTGCCTACGAAACGCTATTAGTTAGTAGCCAATTGGCCGATGAAATTCGACTCGATTTTCAGTCAGATTTCTCCAAAAAAGCGCTGTTGAATAATGCGTTTGGGGTTTATGAGGAACTCGTAGTAGTTGGCGATATGCTGCATCAGATAACGCCCGACCAAATGGAGCTTTCGGCATTATTTTCCCTTTTGGAAAAAAATAAGTCGATGCTTTTATTGGATGCGTTGAACGATGAAAGTGCCAGGCAGTTTGCCAACGTTTCCCCCACACTTTTAGAACAGGAAAAAGACCTTAATCGACAGATTGCTTTTTTTGAAAATCAGTTGGTACGGTTGAAAGAAAATGGCAAAACGTTGGACGACTCGGATGTATTTCAATTGGAGGAAAAACTGTTCCAACGGCGGCAAAACCGTCAGCAACTCTTAACGACTATCGAACAAGACTACCCCGATTATTTTCAATTGAAATACGATAAACAATTAGCGGGAATAGCCGACTTGCAATCTACGTTGTCCGACTCCGAAACGGCTTTGTTGCACTATACCCTAACGGACGATTTTCTGTATATTTTAGGAATAACTCAATCGGAACTAGCCTATCATCGGCAGCCAATTGATAGTAGTTTTAGGGCCGACCTTGCCTTGTTGAAAAAATATGTTCGTACCAATCCCATAGGTCGCTCTCGGGAACAAAAAGCGACCGACAAAACGGCGTATATTCAACGAGCAAATCAGTTGTACGGGCAGTTGTTACAACCCATTTTGGCACAATTGCCAACTATACAAAACTTGTTGATTATTCCCGACGGCGCACTCAACTACTTACCCTTCGAAGCCTTACTATCGGAGTTGCCTAACCCCAATCAAACCGCTTACGACCAATTGAATTACGTGCTGTACGATTACGCTATTCACTACGAATATTCGGCGACGCTTTGGTGGCAAAACTGTCAGCATTCTTCTCCGAAAAATGGACAATTTGTTGGCTTTGCGCCCGAATATCAAGGAGTTGATTTGTTAGCGTCGAGAGGAGATGACCAACGACCAACGGCCTACCGTTTTGGACAGTCGAATTTGACCTTTTCTCCTTTAGCGTTCAATCAAGACGAGGTAAACGAACTGGCCAGTACTTTAAAAGGAAAAGCCGTGGTTGGTGCAATGGCAATGGAAAGCACTTTCAAATCGTCGGCGAAAGATTACGGGATTCTCCACTTAGCCATGCACGCTTACGTCAACGATGAACGTCCCGACTATTCACATTTGGCCTTTTCGGAATCGACGGACACGCTGAACGACCGCTTTCTTTACGCTCACGAGTTGTATAATATGGATTTATCGGCTGATTTGGCCGTGTTGAGTGCTTGCGAAACAGGGGATGGGCAGTTACAAGCAGGAGAGGGCGTGATGAGTCTGTCCCGTGCTTTTAAATACGCTGGTGTACCCAATATTGTGATGTCTTTTTGGAAAGCGGACGATTTTTATACCAAAAAGCTAATGACCAATTTTTACGAATTTTTAGCGTCGGACAAAGGAAAAAACGAAGCCTTACAAGCCGCTAAGCAACGGCAAATTGCGGCGGCGAAGGATAATAAGGACGCGGCGCACCCTTTTTATTGGGCAAACTTTGTGTTGGTGGGAGATGCGGCGTCTGTCAGTTTTTCAAAAAATAGAGATTGGATATATTGGTTGTTAGCCGCCTTAGGGGTAGTTGCGCTCGTTTATTTCCTCCTTTCTCATTTGACAATTTTTGCAAATCTAAAATCACAAGGACTGCCGAAATAACAACTTATTAATGTTCAACCCCGCTGGGGTTGGGACTGCTTCTAAATATCCTACCCCGAATTCACAATTCGGGGAAGTAGAATTGAGCGGCGACAACAATCCCAGCGGGATTGAACATTAACAAGTTATTATTTCCGTAAAAGTGTAATTGATGTACAAATTATGAAGCAAAATCAATCTAATCAATATTACCTCAACGGTATTCGCCGAAACGATAGCACCGTTGTTCGGGCGATTTACAACAACTACTTCGGGAGCATTTCGAATTGGGTGAGTAACCACCGAGGCGATACTTCCGATGCTCAAGATATATTCCAAGAGGCGCTAATGTCCATTTTTCGCCGATTGAAAAAGGGAAATTTGGAAATTGAATATGCGTTTAACACCTATTTATTTGCCGTTTGCAAAAGAATTTGGTTCAAACGCTTAAAAAAGCCCGATTTTGCGGTCACGTCTCCCGACGAAGCGCCACTAAATGATACCGAAACCGAATTAATTACGGAAGCTATCGAACGCAACGAAAAGTACGAACTGTTTTATACCAAACTAAAGCAGTTGGGCGCTGATTGTCAGCAGGTTTTACAGCTTCATTTTGCCAAAAAGAGCTTCAAAGAAATTGCAGCCGCTTTGCAATACGCTAGCGAAGAGTACGCTCGTCGAAAAAAATATTTGTGCAAAAATGAGTTGACCAAATTGATTCGTGCCGATGTCCGTTATGGGGAATTGGCTTTTTAAATGCTTCTTCGTGGGTTCCCAATCGGTAGCACAGTTAAGTAAGTGCGAGGCGCTTGCCTCGTGTAAAGTATTAAGGATGCCTCTGGCATCTTTGGCCATAACCGCCAGAGGCGGCAAAATCAAGGAACGAGGCCGGAGCCTCGCACCAACTTCTAGTATTTCTTTTAGTACACTGCTTTAAATTCTTCTTCCTAAACAAAACCGAACAATGGACGAAAATCTACAACAACGAATCGAAGATTACTTAGGTGGCCAATTGCCGCCGGAGGCTGCCACCGAATTTGAGCAACAAATAGCCAAAGATAGCGAATTAGCCAAGGAAGTAGCACTCTATCGGCAAATGGAAGACTTACTGGGCGAATCGGACGTTACAGATTTTAAGCAAACGTTGAACTCGGTAATGGACAATGTGGAGAATCACAAAGAGGTGAAAACGGCAAAAATGGCAAAAATCCGTTCACTTGATACCGCTAACGAAGGCCGCCGTTGGTGGGCAATGGCGGCGGGGTTTGCCTTAGTTGCCCTGTTGGGAACAGTATTGCTTTTACAATCGAACGAAGCATCGCCCGATACGCTTTACGCTGACCACATTGCGCTGCCCGACGCATTGGGGGCAGGCGGCTCGCTTCGGTCAACCGAAACGCCAGCTACGACCACTCCTTCTACGGACCTCAACCAACAAAGAAGTCAATGGCGGCAAGCGGCCAATCTCGCCTACCAGCGCCAAGACTACGCCACCGCTTTGCAGCAACTCGAAAAAATCGAACAATCTGACTCCAATTTTGACCCTATGGAGGCCTCCGATTTCTTTTTTAAAAAAGGACTCGTACAGTTGCAACTAGGCCAATACCAATCTGCTATTACTTCCTTCGAAGCCGTGGAAGCGGGCGACTACGTATCGAATGCACAATGGAAGCGAGCCTTGGCACTGTTGAAAGTGGATTTGACAAAAGCCAAAGATGCACTACAAACGATTATAGACAACAACCATCTTGATAAAGAAACCGCAGAGGCGATTTTAGAAAAATTGTAGTAGTAGTTGTCGGGATGGGGATAATGATAATTTATTTTTTGACAGGATTTCAAGATGAACATGATTTAAGCTATCGATAATCTTAATCTTGTAAATCTTGTAATCCTGTCTAATACGTTAATTCAGTTCTGTCCGATGGCAAATCCTTGAATTCTTTCAAAAAAAAAGCGGCTTGAATTTCAATTTCTATCAGCTCTAAACATTTAGAATCAAGCCTAGTACTTTTCCTTTTTTGATAATAATTCAGTCCAAATTGAAATCCCTCCTACCGTGTACCGCTCACCGTGTACCGTAAACCGTAAAACCTCTAATTTTTGACAAAAAAAGCCCTTCTTTTTTGTATCGGTCACCCACTAATCGCCGTCTAATAAGATAGACTGTTATTTACTAAACCGATACAAAATCCGAAATCACTTATGAAAAAGTTGACGCTTTGGCTGGTATTTACTAGCTTATCTTTCTACTTATTGTCCGCTCAAACTTCCCTTGCTTCCTTCGAACCTATTGCCGCCAAACCTAAAATTGCCGCTTTACAATCCAACACCAACGCAGCGAATATTCTCGGCATTTCTTACGCTTTCAATGGTAGTCTATACTGGAATGCGCTGAATGACTCGGGCGAAGTAGTCGAAAAGAAAAAGTTACGATTGGACGGAACAAGAGTGCGACCGCGAGGAACGGTGTATGCGGCTAATCAGTTTTTTCATTTTTACGAAAATACGGATAATCATACCATGTTGGTTATCGAAGCGAGCGATTCGGGACGAGAAAGTAAGTTGGCGAAACAACAATTATTACAGAAAAAAGAAAATTTCATCGCCCATCTTGCAGACAAGAACGAATTTTATGCCTTAGCCTTACATCGGAAAAGTAAAACATTGCGAGTCTTTCGGTTTAATCCCACGACTCAGACTTTTGATGTCAAAGAAATCTTGCTGAAAGACTACTTAGTTGATAAACTCCATAAAGTAAAATTTAGACCCATTGCGCAAGTCAAAAACTTGATGCCCCACGAAGCGGCCACGCCTCTGAAAGGCTATCTATTGGCTACCGATAAAATACTCTTGACTATTGATGGCGCAAAAGCTAGAGGTCAAGGTCCCACCGAACTGTTGGCGATAGATTGGGAAGCGGGCACTTTAGAGAATAGAATCATGGGCGAAAACGGCTTTGCACTTGATGACCACAGCAAATCTTTCGTTTTTCAAGACCGCATTTTTCGAATCATCGCTACGAAGGAACGCCTAACGCTAAGGGCTTACAATCTAAATGATTTGGAAAAAATACAAGAATTTCACTACACGCCTAAGACACCTATCGACATTATGGATAGCCCTTTCCACACCGAATCGAGTGGTAATGATGGCTTTTATTTGTTTGACCCCAGCCGAAACGCAAAAGACTTAGAGAAGGACCAAGCAAAGAAAATTTTGAAAAAACTGGCCGTTGGAGCGCCCTTCGTCTTGCCCGAGTCCAACGGGGAAGGAGAATTATTACTTACCGTTGGTACCCATATTGCTACCAATGGCGGTGGCGGGATGTTTATGCCTGGCACGCCTGGTACGACGATTAGCACGCCTGGTGGGCCCGTTGCCATGCCCGGTTCCCCAGGGATGTTTGTTGGCGGCGGCGGTAGCTACAGACTATCCCGTTTTTTCTATACCCGTCTCAATGCTACCAATCTGTCCCATTTATCAACAGATGATTCGGAAGAAAGCGGCGTGAACCCCATTCGACAATTTATTGACGAAACGCTGACTGCCAAACACGTTTATGCTTTGACGCCTTACGGTGACAAAACGGCTATCGTGCACTATTTGCGGAGCGATAAGCGGATAAAAGTAGATTTGTTTTGATTTTTGAGAACAGAGCGTAGAGAATAGAGAAGCGAGATTTGTTACATTGACAAACGTAAATTATCAACGAAATTTTTGTCATTTTGCCTTGCATCCTAAGTCTCTGTTCTCTCAATTCCGATTATTGGAATGGTCTCTATTCTCTATCGTTACTATTCAGAAGACAGACCACTTTGTTGTCAGACTACAAATAGGGTTTAAAAGAGCATTGTCAACGTCATAAATCTGACTTCTGACAATAAAATGGTCTGACCTCTGTCTTCTACCGCATAGTCACGATTTTTATTATTTTAGCCTTTCTTTTGTCAACCAACGCAATCAACACCAAAGTCATGGCTAGAGTAAAACTAACGGACGATTTAAAAAAAGCCATTTCGGGCCTTTCCCACAAAGAAAAAGATAAACTCCTGTTTCGCCTCATCGCCAAAGAACCCATCTTGGCCGAACAACTGGTGTTCAAACTGCTCGAATCGGGCACTTCCGCTGAAGACCGTCGAGCCGACTTAGCCAAGGAAATTCAGCAATTCTTATCCGATTATCAACAATACTACTATTCGCCCGGCTATTTACTGCTAGAACTACGCAACATTAGCGGCAAAATTACCCAACACGTCAAAACGACGAAGGACAAATACGGCGAAATTGCCCTCAACTTTACGATGCTCAACTCAGCGTTGGAGTTATTTGGCAAGAAGATTAATAGTGTTCGCCCTCACCGTGCGCAAACGCTCAATAAATACGTGGTGAATCGGGCCATTAAACTGATTGGATTGGTGCGCAAAATCCACGAGGACTATCGGCTCGATTTTTCGGACGCTTTGATGACTTTGGGGCAGCATATCGAAGGGGTTGAGTCGATGCGGAAGTTGGCGGATAATTTTGAGTTGGAGTGGGAGGTGTTGGGGAGTGGGGAGGTGTAGGGGTGTATCTTTGTGGGTAGGGATGCGTATAGAGGTTTTTGATTCTAAGTATATCGCCTTATGACACCAAGAGAACTAATTATTAAAGTTTTACTGAAAATCCTTTCTAACCCTAATCAGGTTACTAAAAGAGATATTGCAAATCACATAAACAAAAGTATTTCGGCGGTTGAAGAGTATCTTGAAGCACTTGAAAATGTGGGGATAAACCTTATCATAGAAAAGAAAAAGGGAAAAAATTATTACGCCATAGAACCCAACCTTGAGTTTGATGAATTGAAGCATCTGCTACCATTATCAGATGCCGACATGGCAAACATAGGGAGGGCATTAAATTATGTGGGAAAGGAAGATGCGTTTTATCTCAAAAAGAAATTAGCTACCCTCTATGATTTCCAGAAACTAGGACTAAATGCGCTCAGAAGGCCAGCACTAGAAAAGTTGAATGCCCTTAATTTTTCAAAAAATAATAAGAAGCAGGTAATTTTTGAGAACTACAAAAGTAATAGTAATATAATCAAAAATAGACAAGTAGAAGTCTTTGATATTGACCATGAGCTAGATATGGTTCAAGCCTATGATATAGAAGAAACCAGACCTAATCGACAAAATAAGCACTTCAAACTTTCCAGAATAACTCGGGTCATTAAAACCGATAACCCTTGGCAAAACGAAGCGAATCACTATGTAAAGCCTACGGACGTATTTCGTATTGCCATGGACAACCAAGTAAGAGTAGAGTTAGGAATGGATGTTTTTGCTTATAATTCGCTAATAGACAACTATCCAATGGCTAGAGGAAGATGCGATGAAGGCTCCAAACCTAATACCTTTTACTTTCAAGCTAAAGTCAACCCTAAGTTTTTGGGACTTACCAACTTCATTATGAATAATGCTGGGCATGTAGAAATAATTTCTCCGCCCGAGTTGAAAGAAAAAGTACGAGAAAGAATAAATATTTTATTACAAGATTTGAAAAGATAAGTAGAGGTAGGGTGATTTCCACCCTATTGTTGTCACTTATTTACGGTTACAAACCACTTTATCCTCTCAGAACCGCAAAAATATGCTCCAACATACCAATCTCCGTAAAAAATCACCTTGAAAAAAATTTAGATATACGGTGATTTTCACCCTACCCTTGCCTGTACATTTGTTTCATCAAGCACAAAACCAGTAGCGGCCATCACTAACCAAAGCAACGCCACTACTGATTATTTTATTAACTAGAACGCCCGATGTTCGCAGCAACGGTCGTTCACAATTCAAATGTAAGATGAATTATTTTAATGATGCCACTTCGGCAAAGGGGACTGCTATGCCTAAAAAGATGCCACTTTGGTTGACAACACCATTACAAATCATTATTGGCGATTTAACAGATTGGTAGTAAGCAGAAAAGTAACTTACCTTACTCTCATCACGAGTGAGGTAAGTTCGCTATTAAACGCGCTAGGGTATTTTTTAACCACTCTCGCAGTTCGACGGCGTTGGTAATCGTTAAATCCTTTTGAATGTGCTTTAGTTGCGGTATTTGTGGACTATTGGCTTCGATGGCCGTGACCAATAATCTGAAAAACGAAGCGAATCGTAGGTAGTTTTCTTTTTTAATAATGGGTAATTTTTTGTGCCCAATGATATAGTGCTCAAATTTACGGAGCTGGTCTAATAACCAGTTTTGTTCTTCTTTAGGTAAAAAATCATTAGCTGCCCAACGCTCAAAAAATACTCTTAGATTGAGCGTTTGAATGTTAATGTCCAAATTGTAGGTGAAACTATCCATCAAATCAATTGATTTTAACAATTGGATTACTTGGTCAAACTCTTGTTTCTGGAAATGGAAAAAGGCTTTAATGTAAGCGTAAATAAGGTCTCTGACTTTGGGGGATAGTAGCATTTTATTTTCTTCAATAAAGGTCGCACTCCAAGCAAAATTTTTTGTAATAATGCCCGCTATGGCGGCATTGCAGTATTCGATATAGCGCATCCGTCCGTTGTCCGTCAACAAGTTATTTTCGTGAGCGAAAGCGTATAATTCAAAGGCCTCCGTTTTCCAAAAAGCAGGATTTTCTCCTTTGTGCTTATTATAAAAATTGGTCAAGGTGACAAAAATATCCTGTGCATCTTTTTTAGTCAATTGTTGAACGGTAGTTAATAAGGCTTTTTTGACAACTTGATAATCGACTATTTGCGAACTGTCCACCATCCGAATGGTTTTGACCAATAGTTGAATAGTGGGGTAATGGGCTATAGTTTTGTTGCTTTCCAAAGCAAAAGGCAGATTTGTTATCTGGGACAAGTCGATAGGTGTAGCAATAATACTTTTGGAAGTCTTTGCTTCTAGAATAAGTGTTAGTTTATTGCGCCAATAAAAAGCATCTAAATACTCGTTGGTGTTTAACAATACCTCGAAATCAGTATCAACTTTTTGAGTATTGATATTGGACCATAACGCATGGTTGAGTTGAAACAAAGCCAAGTAATCTTTTTCAACGGATTGCGCTGAAACCTGCTGATTTAGTTCCTTGATTAAGGAACGACTTTCTTTAGGGAAGGCAGGATGATTTCGCCTTTGTAGTGCCTCAAGCAGCAATCTTCTTTTGAGTAATTTATCGTTTGCTAAATCATAGGTGACTAAAAAATCCTCGACCATCGCTTTTAGTTGAAATGCTATTTTGTTTAATTGAGGGCTAGTAACACTAGATTTTTTGAATACTTTTTTAAGCACTACGGCTCGGTTTAGTTTTGGTGAGTTGTAGGCCGGTGCGAATTTTCTGAGATAATCAAATAGCGGTTCGATGACCTTTTTAATCTTATCTGGTTTTCTTTTCAGAAATGTATTGAGTGCCTTCAATTCTTGTTCATTCAGTACTTTCAGTAGTTGGACTAATTGGGTTTGCTGCATTTTCTTGAATTTATAGATGAAGAAAATAATTTTAGAATAGAATCCTAATAGTGGTATTAATAACTGATAATCAATTATTAAGTAAATAAAATTAACTTAATTTTTTAGAATTTTGTATTAATCTATTTTTGCAAATATTCAAAAAAAAGCAATATACTTGTTTTGTGAAAACAGTTTAACTAATACCATTAATCGCAGCATCAACTATATGCGTTTACAATTAACTTTACAGCACCGACCCAAGCAAGTACTGCCTATTAATTACCAGTATTTGCTAGCAGCTTGGGTTTACCGAACATTGGGTAACGCGAATGCCCACTACGCCACCCAATTGCACGAACAAGGGTACGACTTCGCAGGCAAAACCTATAAACTATTTACGTACAGCGCCTTGCGCCCCAAGTGGTTTGACATCGACCGACAAGCCAAAACGTTCTGCTTAACTACGGGACCGACGGAACTAACGTTGTCCTTTTGCATGGACGATGCCTTACAGCACTTCGTCGTTGGCCTGTTTAAAGACCAGCAATTTACCTTGGAAAGCGGTCGCCATTTCCGTGCGCAATTTGAAGTAACGGGCATCGAAACGCTACCCAAACCCACGTTTACGGATACGATGCGCTTTCGAGCAGTCACGCCGATTTGTTTGAGTCGCAACGAGGAAGGAAAAATACACGCCCAATATTTGTCGCCCGAACTCCCCGAATACGGGGAGTTGTTGGCGCAGAATCTGATGCGGAAATATATAGCAGCCAACAGGGGAACGGTGAAATTGAATGACCTTACGCCTACTCGCTTCCGATTGCTCAATCGTCCTAAATCTAAGTTGTTGGCGATTAAAGGGGTGAAAATGCGGGGCTGGTTGTTTGATTTTGAGCTTTCGGCGCCGCGGGAGCTGTTGGAGGTGGGGTATTTTGGGGGATTTGGGATGGGGTGTAGTGCTTTGGGGATGGGGATGGTTAGGAGATTGTAAAATGAATACAAATGAAATTTAACGAAAAAGATTTTATACGTTTTGCTAAAAGGCTTACTGGTTTTCGTCCCTACGATTATCAAATCAGCGTAGCAAAGCTTCTAATAGAAGGAAAAAATGTCATCTTATCCGTTCCAACGGGAGCAGGAAAGACTTGGGCATCCATTTCACCATTTTTGTATGGCTATCTTCAAAAGAATGATAGCTTCCCAAAAAAATTAGTTTACAGTTTGCCACTTAGAGCACTCTGTAATTCAATCTATCAAGATGTATCAAAAGCATTGGAAGAGCAAGCTGATTTCAAGCATTTAGCCGAACGACAAACGGGAGAATTTAGCAACGACAACTATTTTGAAAAGGATATTGTATTTTCTACCATAGACCAAACTTTGAGTAATTTCTCATGTTTCCCGCTACCGTTATCTCCACGTCAGGCCAATGTAAATGCGGGTGCGCTGATAGGTAGTTATTTGGTTTTTGATGAATTTCACTTATTGGATGGTAAACTTTCAATGGCAACCACACTAGGAATGTTGCGGATGTTGGGGCAATTGAGTCGATTTTGCATAATGACTGCTACCTTAAGTGATGATTTTATGGAAAAACTTAAAGGGGCATTAGATAACGTTGAAATTGTTACTCTTGATGAATTCAAAAAGGACAAACAAAAAATTGGTTCTTTAAAACCCAAAGAGGGCAAGAGTTTTAAAAAAGAAATTGAAGTAGCAAAAGGCATTATCAACGCTGAAAAAATTAAGCGTACTCACAAAGATAAAACAATTGTTATCTGCAATCGGGTAGAAACGGCTCAAAGAGTATATCTAGAATTAGAGGAATGGGCAAATTCAAAGGGTATAAATTTAATTTGCCTACATTCTCGATTTTTTGACCGCCACAGAAAGGCGTATGAAAAGGAACTAAAAAGGCTTTTTGGTAAAGAGGTCAAAGATAAAGCAACCAACTCCATTCTCATCTCTACCCAAGTAATTGAGGCGGGGATGGATATTTCTTGCGAAGTAATGCACACCGAAATCGCTCCCATAAATGCGCTTTTGCAGCGGGTTGGACGCTGCGCCAGATACACAGGTGAATATGGGAAGGTATTTGTTTACGATGTATTGAGCGTAGAAGAACAAGCTAAAATCAAAGAAAGTGACTTTGATAAATTAACCAAAGAAGAAATCAAAGAAATTAGAAAGCTAAAAAATCTTTATTTGCCTTATAAAGAAAACTTGTGCACGGAAACTTTGGCATACTTGTCCAAAAAAGAGTATCAGCAACTCAACGAAGAAATTACCGTCAAGCTAGTTAATGAGATTTTAGGTCAAGAGGAAATTGATATTTGGAATGGCATCACTAGCGACCGATTCAAGTATGAGGATATAAGAAGGTCATGGCGCACTTCCGTTGGGGATAAATTTGGCGCAAAAAATCTTTACCGAGACCTCATTCGGGATATTCAAAGTACAGAAGTGGTAATTATTGACGACCCTAGTTTTGCGGTAAAGGTGCCTTTTTCACTAGAAAGTGTAGGGGTTTTTAAATGGAGTATGATAAAATGGATACAAGAGGTATTCGAAGAACACCAGCACAAATTACACGATGAAAGCGATTTTTGGATAGTTGGAGTTATTCGAGACAAGGACGATTTGTTCTTGGATTTAGATGAAAAAGAAATCAAATATGAGTTTCACTCCTTAAAGGATGTGGAAACCGTCAAAGAAACTTATGATACCTTATTTCTGAATAAAGATTTGTTTAACTACGACTCTAGTGTTGGTCTAAACAAAAGAAATATTGGAACAGAAAAATCAGACTTCAAGGAACGAAAAGAGAAGGAAACATTTATCCATGCGTATCGAAAAGACACCTTTATCCAACACACCGAGGGACTTTTAGGGGCTTTTGAACAAGATTTTTTGAGAAACGGTCAATTAGCTTTTATATTTAGAGCCCTCAATGCAAAGCTAAAATCAACCGTCGATTTTAAGAAGTTCATACAATTGATACTGATTTTGCACGACTACGGTAAGTTAGATGATAGGTGGCAACATTGGATGCAAACCTATCAAAAAGCACTAACTGATTTGGAGGATTCTCCTTTTACCTATCAAGATAAATTAGCACTTGGTCATACGGGGTTTGACACAAAGGAACAAAAAGAGCAATTGGGGGAGCGATACGAAGAAGTGGTAAAGAATGTCGAAAAATCTATTAGGGAAAAACTCAAAGGCGGTCGCCCTCGCCATTCGGGAGTTGGTGCTTGGGTAATTATGGATGTTTTAGAAGAGTGGTTAGGGGATGATGAAAAATTGTGGACCAAGTTATTTATTCCTGCAGCTTACGCTATTGCTAGACATCACGGCGTAAGCAATGATAGTTGTCCCGATTTCTCTATTTCTAACCATAATTACCAACCCATGAAAACACTTTTAAATAAGTATGGCTTTAGCAATCATAATTTATCACAAAAAGAAGAAGCAGAAGTACTAGAGGATTTTACCCATTATGGTCATTCTAGTTTTCTGACCTACTTGTTTTTTGT
>JBCCQK010000160.1:0-15152 GCA_039024375.1 Bacteroidota bacterium | reverse complement strand
GTTTCTTTTTTTGTGTCAAAACGCAAATTTATCTAAGTGGCAGTGAAAAAACCTGTTTCTATTCATAAAATTAGAGGCGTAACGAAAAAAAGTAGGAAAATCGTTCCTCGGGCTCTTGAATTTTACATTTTAAATTTTGACTTTCCCTAAGATATTTTATTACCTTTGGCGCCATTAGCATTGTCTTTTTATGAGTCCTACTTTGTGACCAAACTATGGTAATCGCTCTAGCGCAATTCGTCCAAAAAAATCAATTATTTTCACCAAAAGATAAGGTATTAGTAGCCGTCAGTGGTGGTATTGATTCAATGGTATTAGCCTCGTTGCTGTACAAATTGGGGCAACCGATGGGTATCGCTCATTGTAATTTTCAACTGAGAGGAGAAGCTTCGGAAGCGGACGAAGTGTTGGTGAGAAGGTGGTCAGAAAAACGAAATATTCCGTTCCACTGCAGCAAATTTGATACAAAAAAAGAAAGCGTTTTACAAAAAAAATCTATAGAATTAACGGCAAGGGAGCAGCGATATGCTTGGTTCCAAAAATTGATAAAAGCATTTGATTACCAAGTGATTGCAACGGCGCATCATTTGAACGATTCGTTGGAAACGCTTTTATTTAACTTGGTGAAGGGAACGGGCATTCGTGGCCTCCACGGTATTCCCGTAAAAAATGGACAGATTGTGAGACCTTTGTCCTTTGCGACTCGTCAAATGGTGGAGGAATACGCTGAAGAATCGGGAATTGCCTTTAGAACGGACGCTTCGAATAACAATACTCAATTTTCTAGGAATTTGATTCGGCACGAAGTCATTCCCGTTTTACGACAATTAAACCCCTCCTTAGAAAACACTTTTTCCCAAACACTACGACAATTGAAAGATACCGAACAGCTTTTCTTATGGGCGGTTCAACAACATAAGAATACTATGATAAACGAAGAAAATAACTTGATTAAGATTGACATTACCGAATTGAAAAAGGCACCTGCGATGCGGACGGTCTTGTTTGAAATTATCAAAGATTTTGGGTTTAGCAGTGACCACGTTGACCAAATTTTTCGAGCCATTGACAACGTAGGGGCGCAATTTTACTCTCAAACCCACCGAATTTTGGTGGAGCGAAAACATATTTTAGTTAAAAAAAAGGGAGAAGTGGAACCGCTTCACTTCGAAATTACCAGCTACCCCGCAACGCTTCACCTGTATCGACAAAGATTGAACGTGCAAGAATTGGACGAGCAACCTAGTGAGTTGAATCAAGGAAAGGCAGTTGCTTTTTTTGACGCCGATAAGTTGCAATTGCCGCTCAACGTTCGAAATTGGCAAGATGGTGACCGTTTCCAACCCATTGGTATGAATGGGCAAAGCAAAAAAGTCAAGGATTATCTGCGAGATGAAAAGGTTTCCCGTATTAGGAAAGAGCAAATTTTGGTAGTCGAATCACAAGGGGAAATCGTTTGGTTAGTTGGACATCGAATGGATGAGCGATTCAAATTAGGGGATACTACCGAACGAATCGTACAAATGCGATTGGAATAATTTGGTCGTGAGAAAGTTAGCGTTTATTCCCGTAAGTTAATTGCTGGTCAAATTGTCAGCCAACTGAACTTTTTTATGGTAAATAAATTTTTACTTTTGTGCACGGTATTCAAATGAGTACCTTACGAAAGTTTTTAATAAACAGTAATTAAGTGATGTGGTCGCCAACCACAATGAATAGCTTGCCCGTATGGGATAGTTAATGAGTGATAAATGATAACTTTTGTACTTCGGAGGACGAGTATTTTCAATTTGCTACCCATTAATATCATTCATCACTTATGATTTATCATTCATTTGGCGAAGACATTAATTAAGGAACGACAATAGCTATGCCACTAGACCAAGTAGATGTAGATAGTATGGGCGAAGTGCCACAAATTGGTGCGGAAGAAGCCGAAATGAGCTTTATTGAGCATTTGGAAGAGTTGCGGTGGCACTTGATTCGAGCCATTAGCTCTATTCTCGTCGTAGCTATCACTGTCTTTACTTTTGATAGATGGGTGTTTAAAAATATTATCTTAGCGCCCAAAAGTCCCGACTTTTTTCTCTACCAACTACTAGGATTCGCACCTCCCGATTTTCAACTGGAAACTAGGGTGTTGGGTGAACAGTTCATCGTCAGTTTGAAAGTATCCATCATTCTAGGAATCATCTTTGCCTTTCCGTTTATTCTTTGGGAGATTTGGCGATTCATCAAACCTGGATTGTACGAGAACGAACGAAAAGCAGCCCGTGGCATCGTTTTAGTGTGCTCCTCCTTGTTTGCGCTCGGCGTTGCTTTTGGCTACTTTTTGATTTCTCCTGTTGCCATTACCTTTTTGGCGGGTTACGACGTGGGGGCGGTTAGTGCGCCAACTTTGGATTCGTACGTCAACTACATGACCATGTTTACGCTGCCAACGGGCCTAATTTTCGAATTACCGATTGTTGCTATATTTTTGACTCGAATTGGGTTAATCGACCAGGAATTTATGCGTACCTACCGCAAACACGCTTTTGTAGTTTTTCTAGTTTTTGCTGCTATCATTACGCCGCCCGATGTAATCACTCAATTTTTAATTGCAACGCCTCTTTACATTTTATACGAAATTAGTATTCGAGTGGTAGGTCGAGTAGAGGCTCGGCAGGCTAAGGAGTTGAGTTGATGTGGTTGTCAATGAACAATTATCAATGTGCAATGAACAATAAAATTGGATAGTAGAACATCGTGGTGGTTTAAGTTCTAAAATATCTAAAACACCAGCAAAAACGGTTCTTATCACATTTCTTAGGAAGATAAATATAGAATGATTGTAATTACGGGAGCGGCAGGATTTATTGGTAGTTGTTTGGTCGCCAAGTTTCACAAAGAAGCACGTCTCGACCTCGTCCTAGTAGATGAGTTCAGTTCTATATTAAAAAAGAACAATCTTTCGGGAAAAAATGGTTTTCTAAAAGTCCATCGGGACCAGTTGTTTGATTGGTTAGGAATCAATGGTTCGTTAGTAAGTTTCGTTTATCATTTGGGAGCAAGAACGGATACGACCGAAAAGCGAAAGTCTATTTTTGACCAACTTAATTTGACCTATTCTAAGAAAATTTGGCGGTTCTGTGTTCAGCACCAAATCCCACTCGTCTATGCCTCTAGCGCCGCTACCTACGGTTTGGGGGAATATGGATTCGAGGATAACCACGAGGTAGTGGCCCGATTAGCGCCCTTAAATCCCTACGGTGTTTCTAAAAATGATTTCGATAAGTGGGCGCTTCGGCAGCCTAGTACGCCTCCTTTTTGGGCGGGCCTCAAATTTTTTAATGTTTATGGTCCCAATGAGTACCACAAACGTCGAATGGCGTCGGTCATTTTTCATACATTCATCCAAATTCGCAATACGGGAGCGATGAAGCTGTTCAAATCGCACCGAGTAGATATTGCTAACGGTGCGCAGGCTAGAGATTTTATCTACGTAAAAGACGTGGTTAACGTCTGTTTATTCCTGTTTGAAAATCGGCAAAATAGCGGCCTTTTGAATGTCGGCACGGGGCAGGCGAGAACCTTTTTGGAATTGGCAGAAACGACTTTTAGAGCGGCCAAGAAGCCTATCAAAATTTCATATATTGATACCCCAAAAGACATTAGAGCCACCTACCAATATTTCACGGAGGCGAACATCCATAAGTTGAGAGATTGGGGGTATATGGAATCCTTTTACAGTTTAGAAAAAGGGATTGAAGATTACGTAACACGTTATCTACCCAATATACCTCTTTGAGTCCAACGGTCGAAATAGACTCACCCAATTATCCGCTAATCGAAATTTTTGTATTAATCGCCCATTGACATTTGGTGCATCAATGGCATCCGCATGAGCAATGGTTTGTGGACTAGTAAAAATTCTCGCTTCGTCCCAAAGTGCTTGGTCAATAAAAGATTGTAATAACCGTTTACCACCCTCAACAAAAAGTGTACGTACCCTTTGTTGCGTCAATCTATGCAGCATAGATGGCAATAATTGGTCGTTAAAGGGTATTTTCCATTGTTCGGTGTTGGGTAAATTAAGAAATGTAGCATTTTCGTCTATGATAATAATTGCTGGACCTTTTGACCTTAAAATATTAGCATTTTTATCAATTTTCCCATCTCTTTTTAAGGCAATCTTTATGGGCGTGGACCCAAAATAGTACCGATTGTCTAAACTTGGATTATCCACTAAAAGCGTGTTGGAACCTACCACAATAGCATCCACTTCACTTCTCCATTTGTGGGTTAACCGTTTAGTGTAAGAATTGCTTAACCAAACGTTTTGCCCCGCAATACCCATTTTTTTATTAGCGGACTGAGCGTATTTTAATATAACAAAAGGTCGTTTTTGTTTACCCTGTTTAATGAGCTGAAAAGGTGGAGATTTATGGTCGGCAGGCAATGTAGTAACAATCGACACTACATTCATCTTTTTCCACGAAGTGATATTTCTCCAAGAAATTTTTGCTGCTTTTTCGGAAAGATAGAGTCTAATTTTTATCCTTTGATAGGAAGCGGATAAATGAATCAACGGTGTTAAAAAATCAACAGAAATAGGATGGGGCCAATAGCAATGAATGATAAATGTCTTCTTCCTTCCTTTTGTAAAAATATTGTTGAGGTATTCTTGAAATTCAGCTGCAGTTACTGGAAATAGAATAAACTGCTCCGAAACAATTTTATCGTCTTGGGTTATTACCGTTAGTAAGCAGGTGTTAAACTGCGCATTTTTTGGATTAAAACGATATAAGTCTGCGCAACGATTGAGAAAATCTGTTGGAGGCATATAATAATATCTAGAGATTTGTTAGCAAAACGAAAATCTTTTCAAAAGTAAATCTTTTCCTTATTTTTGCTTCAAAACGAGAAAGTGGCAATCATAATAGTTAATTCTTGTTCATCCGACAAAATAAAATTATCATATCACTTGTATATTGTTATTAAATTCTTACTTTTGTAAAAGTAGTGTAAAGTTTTCTCTCTAGGTATATCTTGTTTGGACTAACATATTTTAATACACCATTTTCACTTTGTAACCCAAAAAATAGAGATAGTAACACAATTGTTCGTGGTTGCTACTATTGTGAAGCATACTCTTATTTTTGAAAAATTAACTTCATTAAACGGCAAGCAAACCCCTTTAAATCTTTTTTTTAACCTTTTAAAGTTGAGAGCGCGTGTTATACAAGGTAAAATTAAAAAACGCAGACGAAAATGTACTCTTAGACGACCACGTGTATGAGGCATTGACTGCAGACCCCTATCTGGCAAAGGTAGATTTTATTAACAACCTCCGCAGACATTCTAGCGGCTGTGCGGTTTTCCAAAAAACTTGGAAAAAAGCAGAGGGAGGCTACAAAACAGAAACCATTTATTTGCATCGATTGATTGCCGAACGATTCTTGGAAGACAATCGCTCGGGTAAAAGAAATTTGGTCGGTGCCAGAAACGGCAATAAACTAGATTGTCGCTTGGAAAACATTTGCTGGAGAACTCGTTCTGTCGCCAGCCGACAACGGAAAACGAGTAGTAAAGTTGGCTACACGGGCGTCTATAAAGAAAATAACCGCTACCGAGCAGTCATTTCGGTTGATAGAAAATCCGTACATATTGGCATGTTTGATACGCCCGAAGAAGCGGCATTAGCGTACAATAAAAAGTCGAGAGAATTGTATGGCGAAGATGGAAAAATTAACGTTATTCGACCTAAAGGGAAAGATGATTGAGTCTTTTTGTGACTAGTTTGGTTAGTGACTAGTGACTAGTGGCTAGTTGATTAGTTGGCTCCCTTCTAAGACTGTAAACAGCTAAAAATTAATTAGCCACAATTGTTTGACTTTCCGTCTATTCTGTTAGGCCGTCAACCATAGACCGACAGCCGCCTAGTCAGACAAATTGCAGATTTACAGCCGTTTGTGGTTTCTGAAGACCATGGATTAGTGTCACAACTAAAGCAATTCGTTTAATTCAAGAAGAGAAATCTTTTAAAAACCACCTAACATTCAGTGTCTTTGTTTTTGCAGAGCCTTTTTTGTTAGGTGGTTTTTGTATTTACACCTCATCTATTAACAACAAAATGCTTGCCTATTTGAAACTTACTGTAAACAACCTAGTGGTTCAAGTCATAAGTAATTGATAGTTTAATCGAGTGTGTTTTTTCGTTAGACAAGGCATTTTTTTTGAGAATAGCCGTAGCTCTTTGAGAAAAAGATAACGCAGTATAACGGAAAAAGACGCCGATTTAACCTGTCAAGAATTTATGACTTGAACCACTAGTTATGTTTTTACTTTTTACTATATTTACAAAATCCTTCAACAGATAAGTACCTAGACAAGATTAGTTCTAATTTTTATTTTGACAGGACTCGACTGCGTAGCGGGCGAGCGAGTTTCATAATAAACATGTTTTTAACTCCGTATTTTAATTGGAGATTTAACTTGTTGATAATCATAATCCTGTAAATCTTGTTCATCCTGTCTGAAAATTAAAGGTAATTCTGTCCAAGTACTTCAACCTCATTGTTTTGAAAATAAAGACATGGCTTTTTAGTAACAAAGATAGTAGCCTATGCGCCCACTCATGTTCTTGTTTTGTTTAATTATTTGCTTCTCTTGTGAAACAACAACGAGTACGCAAACTAGTCTTGACCAATCCCAATTATCTAATAGCCTACCCAAAAATGCTGAACAAACGGATTTGGCAGTATCACCACCCAAAAAGTGTGCAGTTGCGGGCGAAATGCTCGAAGAAAATGAATTGTGGCTCAAAGACCAACAAAAAATGGTCTGTATCCTTGCAGATTCTAGTACCTATGACCCACAGCTGGGCATGAGTCACCGTATTTTGGAAGTGATTGATACTCGAAGTTGCGACGTTTCCCTTAGGCTAACGCTACCCGTCAATATCAGCCCCGATTTTCCTTATTACTTAGCAGATATTAATTACAACAACGATAGTAAAATTGTCGCTATCAAAGCGGCTAAACAAGTGTATTGTTTAGATGTCGCTACCGAAAAAATGCTACCACTGTTGACGCCACAATTTAAAACCGAGCGACCGCTAGCAGACCCCAATTCGGGAACGATTATTCGCTTAGAATTGTGGGAAGATTTTTTGGTGGGCTATGCGCAAGACCAAGGGACGTTTGTCTTTAATTTGCAAAAACAAGGGACACAAGCGGCGGTTCTGCCTTTTGCCGAGCATCGAGTCAATGAAAATGAGTTTAGTTCCTTATTTCTATTGCCTTCTTCGGATGGAAAAGTACAGGCAATTTTGCCCGATTTTGATTGGGAAGAAGAGCAATTTGTCATTAATCCCGTTTTCCAACAACCTACTACTTTGTCAACCAATGTACAAGAAAGTGCTTTAGACAATCGCTTTCTGGTATTGCGGGAGGCCAATGATTCACCCGTTTTGATTGATATGCTGGCTCGGAAAAGGATTGTCGTTCCAACTGCTCTGGCATCCGAATCGACTAAAACTATATTGGATTGGGTGAAGAAAAATGGGTGAATAGCCGAGCATAAAAAATCTGATAGAATAGTATGGAACAAGTGACGAATAAGCGAATGATATTGTTTGCGTTGCTAATGACCGCACTTACCGTTGTGGGAGCTTACATCAGCATTTCACTACCTTTTAGCCCTGTTCCCATCACCATGTCTAATCTTTTTGTGATTTTGGGTGGTTTGGTGCTAGGTAAAAAATGGGGACTTCTTAGTACGGTGCTCTACTTGTTGTTAGGTGCGATTGGTTTGCCCGTTCTTGCGGGTGGGGAAGGAGGAATAGCGCATTTCTTTGGCCCAACTGGTGGCTATTTGATTGGATTTGCCGTAGCTGCTTTTGCCGTAGGCAGCCTTGTTGAAATCGGCGAGTCTTCGGTCTTAAAAGACGCACTTGCAGTTGTTGCTGGTTATGCTCTTATTTTTACTTTTGGGGTTCCTTGGCTCATGTACCAGTTAGACTTCACCTTCGGGAAAGCACTGACGGCGGGGGTATTCCCCTTTCTTCCGGGCGCCGTTTTCAAGGGGATAGTAGCCGTTGGATTAGCTAAACTCTGGCGGCCTATCTCAGGGTCACTTTTGGCGAATAAAGCTTAATTGAAACAGCAAAATTTCCAAAAAAATTCTATCTTCGTTAAATATTCACCACTTTCTAGTTTTTGCCCCTCATTTAATTAATTTCATCCGTATTTCATACATTTCCTACCTACTTGGATATTCTGAAGAATCGTAAAAACAAAGAACTATGAACAATTTATACACTTTCTTGTGTGCCTTTTTGACGCTTTTGCTCAGTCATTTCACCCATGCGCAAACGGCCAACGATGCTATCCGACCTTACAACGAACCTTTTTTGCCTGGGGTGAATTTGGGCTATTTCCCTGGTTTGAGTAACGAAGATTTGGCCGATTTAGCAGCAGGAAATGAAGCTGAAGGTATCAAAGGGTTGGGGGCTAAATCTATCCGAACGGGCATCTTTAACGAATTTGTGGAGGTCTGGGGCTACGATTTTTTGGAAGCCACTTACGATAATTTTGCAGCCAAAGGACTCCGAGAAAATACGGTGATTGTTGGCTTTCCCGCTGCTTGGCAACGTGACCAAACTTTCCATTGCCCCGACCAGCAATCGACCATGTTCGCCAATTTGTACGAACCGATTTTTGACGATGGAGCCAACGGTACGCCCATTAACGACGATAATTATTTGGCATTGTACCTTTATAAATTAGTGTCTCAATATAAAGACCACGTTCGGTTTTGGGAAATTTGGAACGAACCCGGTTCGGATTTACCCACGGGTTTTCAAATTGGTTGGCGACCACCTGGCTTCCCTGGCAATTGGTGGGAAAATGAGCCCGACCCCTGCGACAACATTCTACACGCACCGATTTCGCATTACGTTCGGACTTTGCGAGTGTCCTACGAAGTCATCAAATCGGTGGACCCGACGGCCTACGTTTCCGTAGCGGGGTTTGGTTATCCATCTTTTTTAGATGCTGTTCTGCGGACGACGGATAATCCCGTTGACGGTAGCCCTACGCCCGAATATCCATTAGGTGGTGGGGCCTACTTTGACGTTTTTGGGAATCATTCTTACCCGCATTTCGATGGTAGTACAACCAATTTTGACGAAGGTAGATTCGAACGGCACTCGGACCGTGCGGCCGATGGTATCGTCACTAGGCGGCTAGAATTTGAGGAAGTATTGGCCAAATACGGCTACGACGGGGTGACCTATCCGCTCAAACCTTCAATTATCACCGAAGTAAACGTTCCAAGAAAGCGATTTGGGGACAATTTGGGCGGAATCGACGTGCAAACTAATTTTATTATCAAAGCCTTCATCAAAGCAAAAATTAATGATGTTTACGTCATCCATCCCTACAATATGATTGAACGGGATGACTACGAAACGGCAACTTCCGAATTTGGCGTTATGGGAATGTACGAACAATTCAATACAGCGGGCCAACAAGTACCAACGGGCGAAGCGGTTGCCTACAAAACAACTTCCGATTTATTATACGTCACTACTTATGATGCGCAACAAACGGCGGCGATGCAAGTGCCAACGGGCGTGAGAGGACACGCTTTCAAAACCAATGACGGTCAGTATATTTATGCACTATGGGCGGAAACGTCCATTGATTTGTCCGAAGCGGCGGACGCTAGGTACACCTTTCCTGCCACCATGAATGTGGGTGATTTGGAGTTAATTCAATGGGATTATTCCGAGAACGAAGCTACTACAGTTATCAGTCCGACGAATATTCCGTTGACGGCTCGACCGATTCTTTTGCGGTCGGCCAGCGCAATTGCCCCACCGCCACCAAGCGACGATTTAACCGATTTGGTTTTAAGTATATCTGTCAGTGATTTGCAACCAAGTATTTTTGCTTCTACAACGTTGACTTTAACCGTTGAAAATCAGAGTAATGTGGATGCTAGCAACGTGGAAGTTTCGTTACCCTTGGCCAACGGCGAATTGGCGTATATCGGGCACGAAGCGAGTACGGGCGACTACTTTAATTGGCAAGATACGTGGACGATTCCGCAATTACCAAAAAATAGTCAAGCCCAGTTGACGGTCGATGTTTTTACACTTACGGAAGGGGAGATTCCTATTTTTGCACAGATTGTTGCCCAAACGCCTAACGATGTAAACGCAACGGCGAACAATGGCGTCTGCTGTACGCCAAACGAAGACGACGAAGCGGTAATCGTCCTCAATGAAATTGCTGACTGTATTTGCCTAACGCTTTTTGACCCTGTCTGTGGTTCGGATGGTAAAACCTACGGCAACGCCTGTGAAGCCGAATGTGCGGGCGTAACTTATACGGCGGGTAATTGTGACAATGGAGGTGACGAAGAAATAGATTTGGCCTTGGAAGCAAGAACTCAAGACAGCACCTTTTTGATTTACAAAACGGTGATGACTTCCTTTGTCTTAAAAAACGAAGGAAACGCTACGGCAACTAATATAAAAGTTAACATTCGGGGTTACGAAGCAATGGCCTACGCTAATCATACCTTGTCCGCAGGTGAGTTTTACGATTGGACGGGGGATTGGACAATACCTTCTCTGGCGGCGGGCGAAGTAACTACTTTAACGCTTGGGTTATTTACATTACGAGATATCGAACCCCACACTATTTTTGCGCAAGTTGCCGCCGCTTCGGAAAAAGACATAGATTCCGCACCCGATAATAACGAGACGACTATTGCCGCCGAGGATGATGAGGCCGTACTATTTTTACAGCCACTCAATAATCTAAACGGAAACACGGCACAGTTTAGGAGTCAAGTGGAAAAAGCGAATAGTACGGTTTTACAGCAAGTCTATCCTAATCCAACTGTGGACGAATTGACGGTTCGTCTTTTTAGTAAAAAAACAACGGAAACGGCGTTGACGATTTACGATTTGCACGGGAAGATAATGTCCCAACGACAAGAAACGTTGACAACAGGAACGCAGTTAATTACTATTCCCGTTAGTAATTTACCCGCTGGCATGTACTTTTTAGAAATGGCAGAGGAAGGTCGGTATCGGCGTTCGGTTCGTTTTGTGAAACAAGGTAATTAGGTTTCATAGTAGCTCATTTTTGTTTATCCAATTTTCAACGGCTAAAAAGTTTGCTAAGTGGTCAAGTTGTTGAATTTTTATCGAATTTAGGTACGCTAAAACTTTTGATTTAGTTGACTCTAAATCGTTGTATTGAATAAAATGTAAGTTAATATCCGTCTCGTTTTGTAAAAATCTGTAATAGGCTTGCAGAGGTTGGATAATGGCCAAGTGTTTTTCAAAATTTCTTCTTTTTCTTGTTTTATCGTTCTTTTTTCTTGCTCGTAGTTCCTTTTCATCTGCTTGAAAAACAAGGTATAAATCTGGAAAGGCTAGCTTTTTTTCAAGAACCTTCGTTTTGTAGAATTGATGTGTTCTGTTTTTAGGTAAGAAATTTGTAGGGTACTTGCAGACCCAATTGTACCAAATTGGCTGGAATATATCTCCATCTAAGATAGAGGTTCTCGGCGCTTGTTGGCACTTTGCAAACCGTTCTACTTGTTTCTCGTGATACCAATAGTGTGATTCATTTTTCGGCCGCTCAAACAGTAGATTTACCTCGGGTACTACTTGGTAGTTGTCCGACAGAACTTGGCAAAGGGTCGTTTTGCCTACACTACTTGGTCCCTCAAAACAGACGATTGGATATTTCATCTTATTCCCCGTAAATGAATACCTCCCTATCCCCTGGCTTCGCATACCCCCGATACATGCCCGGCGTATTAAACGGCATCGCTACATTTCCGTATTTATCCACCGAAATAATGCCCCCACTACCCCCGACTTCCACCAATTTATCCTCTACTACTTTAGACGCTGCCGTTTGTAAGTCCTCTTCCAAATATTCCATCCGAGCGGAAATGTCGTGCGCTACGGCGTAACGAATGAAGTACTCGCCGTGTCCCGTGCTAGAAATAGCGCAAGTATTATTATTAGCATAGCAGCCCGCACCGATAATGGGTGCATCGCCAATGCGATTGAATTTTTTATTGGTCATCCCACCCGTGGAAGTACCTGCTGCTAAGTTACCGTCTTTGTCCAAGGCAGCACAACCGACCGTTCCGTATTTCCAATCGTTGAATTCTAACTGGTTATAATAGCCTAGTTGTAACTCTTTTTCCTTGGCTTTTTGCAAAGAATTATACCTTCGTTCCGTCCAAAAATATTCGGGGTCCACGATTTCTAGTCCGACTTTTTTAGCGAACTCTTCGGCGCCTTTTCCCGACAACATTACGTGCTTTGATTTTTCTAGCACAGCTCGTGCGGCGTTAATTGGATTTTTGATATTAGTAACACCACTGACGGCCCCCGCATTCTGCGTTTTACCGTCCATAAAAGAAGCGTCCAATTCGTTCGTTTCGTGATGCGTAAAAACGGCGCCTTTACCCGCATTGAATAGGGGAGAGTCTTCCATCACGTTGATGGTGGCGACCACGGCATCCATCGCCGTACCTCCATTTTTCAAAATAGCTTCTCCCACATCGAGGGCTTCGTTCAATTTAGCTTTGTAAGCTGCTTCTTTTTCGGGGGTCATATTTTTTTTCGAAATGGTTCCTGCGCCACCGTGAATCGCCATAGCGTATTCGGCTCGTTTTTGGGGCGCCTTAGCAGCCATTTTGGTAGCATCTTTGTTCACCGACGGGGCGCTGTTTTGACAACTAAAGCAGAGAAAGAAAGAGAGTAATAGGAAGGAAAATCTCATATTATTTTGCGTTTTTGGTGATAAATTTGTTACGAAGATAAGGACTAAGGAGGGAATAAGTGAAAAATGGTGTAGGTAAATAATTAGAAAGAAAATGAAGTATCAAGAAATGAACTTGAATATCAGCTATGATTTACCAAAAGAAACTTGGGAAAGAGTGATTCCTGAAATTTATAAAGAGATGGACGGTTGGATTGGCTACGGGAAAGAAGAATTAAAATGGCGGAAAAATTTACCCCATTGGTTTAGTTTCAATGAAAACGAAAAGCACATTTGCGCTTCGGTTGAACCCAGTGGTTTGCAATTTTCTGGTTTGATGGAAAACGCAGAATGGGAAGATTGGAAAAAGAAAATCACAATTATAGCCACTAAAAAACTAGGATTCAAGGTGGATGAAATTGAATGAAGATAATACCATAAACTTCTAAGTTGTCATTACTGGCATTCAACGTCACATGAGGTAACAATAAAACAATTCAACCATCAAACCATCACCCTTTTCTAAAATACAATCGTCCGATTCTGATACGGCAAAATCTTATGCTGCAACTGCAACCATAGCGCCTCCGACAAAACCATCTTCTCCAAATTTTTACCTTTTCGAATTAAATCTTTAATAGAATCTTTGTGGCTAACGCTCGTCACGTGTTGCACGATTATTGGTCCTTCGTCCAAGTCGGCCGTTACGTAATGACTCGTTGCGCCAATAATTTTAACGCCTCTTTTGTGAGCGGCGTGGTACGGCTTGGCGCCAATAAAGGCGGGTAAGAAAGAATGGTGAATATTAATTACTCGGTTCGGATAATGATTGACAAAATCGTCGGATAGAATTTGCATGTAGCGGGCCAAGACAATGAAATCAACATCGTGTTGTTGCATTAATTCAATCTCTTTAGTTTCTTGTTCCGCTTTGGTAGCTTTAGTAATCGGGAAATGGTGAAAATCAATCCCAAATCTATCGGCAATATACTTCAAATTTTCGTGGTTGCTAATAATCAACGGAATCTCCACTTCCCATTCTCCCGACATATAGCGCTGTAAAATATCGTATAAACAGTGCGACATTTTGGAGACAAAAATGGCCATTCTCGGTTGTTTATCCGTGAAATGAAGCTGCCACTTCATCTGGTATTTATTCCCAATGAGCGTCGCAAAGTAATCTTCAATTTTCTCTTTTGGAATCGTAAAATCGGCCAATTCCCATTCGACGCGCATGAAAAAGTGCTGGATGTCGGCTTCTACGTGTTGCTCAATATCGACGACGTTACCGTTGTTCCGAAGTAAGAAATCGGAAATGGCGGCGACGATGCCCTTTTGGTCGGGGCAGTGAATGAGGAGGACAGCGGTGTTTTTCTTTACCTTGTTCATTTTGAGATTAATACTTGTTGTTGGCTAAAAATTAGGGTAAAGGTAAGGGTTTTTAGTATTTTTTAATAGTAAAAAGAAGACCTTCCAGCCCATACGGACTGGAAGGTCTGTACCATGTCTTATTATCACGGTACGACTTTTAGCTGAATTTATTATGGAATTCTTTCGAAAAGAACTCGAATATCTATACAGCTCCAACAATACACGACAAGAAACTACACTAATTCCATTCTCCGTATCCCAAAAATACTCACATTCAGCACTAATAAACCAAAAATCAGTAATCCCCATTGGCTCATGGTGGGAATGGGTGAGGAAGCCGATGCCGAAGCGGTACTTGGGGTTAGTAAATAAACACTGTAATTAGGGCCAGCAGTTCCAAGTACAGCACCAATTAGTGCTGCGGGAAAAGCAGTACCGAAAGTATTAGACCGAAGACTAGTTGCACTACTCGTACTGCCATCATTACCCATAAGATAATCATTATCACTGCCTTGAAAAGCAATACTGTAAACTCCGGACGTGAGATTAATGGGCGTAACCAAAGGAATTTGATTGGGACCCGGCGTTACCGCAGTTCCCGAAAAGTCAGAATTGGCGATTAGGGTACCACTCTGATAAATGGCCACTACAAAATTGGTGGCCGTATTGACGTTAACGCCTATATGGGTAATTCTTGTATCAGTCGGAACAGAAACTTCTTGACCGTAAAAGCCAGTATTGGAGCGCATTTGGTAGTTGGCAGGTGGATTAGCGTCGTAGCCCGCTACGGTCGTTTGTGCGAAACTACTGTATCCCAGCAATAGACAAAATAGTGTACTTGTGAAGTTTTTCACGGAGATAGATGTTGTTATCGGCATAAGCTATGGTAGTAGCAGGGTAGATACAATGCCGAAAGGTTAAACAGAATTAAATCGGTAGGGAAATTAAAGAAGAGCGGTGTTTAATTATAGTGAACGACCAGCAGTACAAAGAAGC
>JBCCQK010000159.1:0-15166 GCA_039024375.1 Bacteroidota bacterium | reverse complement strand
GGTGGGAACATAGTTCCAAGTCCCTTTTAAAAAATTATTATGCAATTTAAATCAACTAGAAATTTTCTACTTTTTGATTACAATATGAGTCATAGTCAACTGGTATTGAGGTCATTTAAAGATAAAGAAAACGACTTTAATTTGGATATTATCTTTTTTGGAGTAAGTCAAATCCAGACCATAGTAGATTTTGCTTCTGTGATTATTAGTTGGGAGAATAAAAACCATGAAGAAGACATCGAATTTCTTATTCAAAGCGACCAAGCCGCCGAGATGAAAATAACTGGTGCTTATTTTAATGTTATAAAAAATAGTTTTGATTACACGGAAACAAGTGTTTTCAGAAATACCGATATAGAATGTGAAATAGTTTTTTCTAGTTTGTCGAACCCTGCTGGCCCAACAGTTTACTAAAAATTGTACTGCTGGTTAGGTCATTCTGACCGACACCTTTATTTTGCTCGCCTCTGGCGAGTGGTACAATTCAATTAAAATCCAAAACATTTAGTTGCCAAGTTGGTAGCTAGATGTTTTTTTGTTGGTGTCAGCAATAAATAAAGTACCTTTCCAGCATTGTTTAACTAAAGAGCAAGAACTATGGGAAAATACAAAATATACAATCAGCAAAATGTCCACTTTTTGACCCTAACGGTAGTTGGCTGGATAGATGTTTTTACAAGGGCTGCGTACCGAGATATATTGATAGACAGTTTAAAGCACTGCATGGAAAAGAAAGGCTTGGTGATTTATGCCTATGTGATAATGAGTAACCATGTACATCTTATTGCTCAATCGGTAAGTCAAAAGCAGACTTTATCTGATATTATTCGAGATTTTAAAAGTTTTACCGCCAAGCAAATCAATAAACAAATTCAAACTATAAAAACAGGTGAAAGTCGCCGAGAATGGCTGACGTATTTGTTTAGCTTTTTTGCAAGAGGTAATCAACGCAATCGAACCTTCCAATTTTGGCAATCCGATAATCATCCTATAGAATTGTGGAGTCCGATGTCATAAGAAAGCACAATAGCCGTTCACCAGTAAAAGGTAAATGGCTGTTTTTTAGTACTTTAGCTTTTAACAAAAACAAATGTCGATGTTGGAAGATTGTATCTTCCAACCTGTATTTTCATCGATTTTATCGTGTCTAGCTTTTATTTTTGGATAAGTTAGACATCATGGAATGAAAGAAGATATTGATTGGAAGATGCAATCTTCCAATATCGCTGCTGTGTAATCTTGCGACATCGGTGCAAAGTCTATTGGCAGAAGAAGCAAAGCTACCTTTTGAAAAGATAAAAATACTTCCGTCATTTTTTAACAACAATGCACCTTCCCGTAGCGTTTGCTCGTACTTTTTAAGGGAATTTGTTATAAATTTGCACTTCAATTTTCAAATAAAAAATACAGTAGTATCATGACAACAGATAGCGTTATTTCGGGGTTGATTCAGAAAGAATTGGAACGCCAGCGTCACGGAATCGAGTTAATCGCTTCCGAAAACTTTACTAGCCAAGCAGTTATCGACGCCATGGGCTCTTGTTTGACCAACAAATACGCCGAAGGGTATCCCGGTAAGCGCTATTACGGTGGTTGTGAAGTGGTGGATGAAATTGAGCAAATTGCCATCGACCGACTCAAAGAGTTATTTGGTGCGGCTTACGCCAACGTCCAACCGCACTCGGGCGCTCAGGCCAATGCCGCCGTTTTTTTAGCGATTTTACAGCCGGGTGATACGATTTTGGGTTTTGATTTGGCACACGGCGGTCATTTATCGCACGGTTCGCCCGTCAACTTTTCGGGTAAAGTCTATCGACCTACTTTTTACGGGGTAGAAAAAGAAACGGGGACGATTGACATGGATAAGGTGGAAGCGAAAGCATTGGCGGAACAACCCAAATTAATTATCTGTGGCGCTTCGGCGTACTCCAGAGATTGGGACTACCAACGTTTCCGTGCGATTGCGGATAAAGTAGGGGCGTTGCTGTTAGCGGATATTGCTCATCCTGCGGGATTGATTGCTAGTGGTCACTTGAATGACCCAATGGAATATTGCCACATCGTGACTTCTACGACGCACAAAACTCTGCGAGGCCCAAGAGGTGGTATTATTATGTTGGGTAAAAACTTTGAAAATCCTTGGGGCAGAAAAACTCGAAAGGGCAATACAATTAAAATGTCGGCTATCATGAACAGCGCTGTTTTCCCTGGTATGCAAGGCGGACCGCTAGAACACGTGATTGCTGCCAAGGCCGTTGCCTTCGGTGAAGCATTGCAACCCGAATTTAAAACCTACGGAGCGCAAGTCATCAAAAATGCGCAGGCCATGGCTAAAGCATTTGTCAACAAAGGGTACCATTTGATTTCGGGCGGAACGGATAATCACTTGATGCTGTTAGATTTGAGCAGCAAAGGCGTTACGGGCAAAGTGGCGGAAAATGCGTTGGTACGGGCGGATATTACGGTTAACAAAAATATGGTACCGTTCGATACACAGTCGCCGTTCGTCACGTCGGGTATTCGAGTGGGCACGGCGGCCATTACCACGAGAGGTTTCAATGAAATGGACTGTGTGAAAGTCGTAGATTGGATTGATGCTATTTTATCTGATACCGACAACGAAGATTTAATTAGGCATACGAGACAAGAAGTCAATGCGTTTATGCAAGATTTCCCGCTTTACGCTGAGCAAAAAGTAGGGTTATTAACGTAATTGTATTTGCGGTACTTTTTTTTACCATAAAGTTTATACAGCTCCTAAAGTCCATAAAGTTTTTTTTCGAGCAGTAGTATTGACTACTTTGCCTTTTTAAAGTGTTGTTAATGTGGTGTGGTAAGTGGTTCTATTACTTTATTATTTAAAATATTTACTAGAATTATCGGTTGATAAATTCTCTGATAATCCCGAACAACCTTTGGAGGTCGTTCGGGATTTTTTTGTGAGAATAGTAAGATAGTAAATAGAATATTCGATGCATTACTTCGTTTTAAACAAGAAGATTAACCTTCATCGAATCTAAATGAGCAATCTTTAGTTACAATAAGACCATACTTTGAAAAATAGAAAGAGACCGTAGAGAATATGAAAAAAATAATCCTATTTGCTTTTATCTTAATTGCTGAGAATATAGCTTTTGCCCAAAGCGAACTAAACGTCCAAGTAACCGTCAACTCCGAAAAAGCACAGGCGGACGAACAAACGTTCAAGAGTTTGGAAACGAGTATCGAAGAGTTCATGAATAATCAAAAATGGACGGAAGATGAGTTTGAGCAAAACGAACGCATTGATGTGACGATTCAATTGACCATCACGGAAGAAATCAACTCAACGACCTTTCGGGCTACGATGAGTTTGCAGGCTATTCGTCCCGTTTTTAACAGCGATTACCAATCACCGCTATTGACCCACGCCGACAAGGATTTTGTATTTAATTTTGAGCCTTTTCAACCACTGGATTTCACCGAAAATGCGTTCACAGATAACTTGACGCACGTATTGGCTTTTTACGCCTACTTAATTTTGGGGCTAGACTACGACTCCTTTTCACCGTTTGGGGGCGAAAAATATTTTCAGTTAGCTCAAAATCTCATCAATGTATTTCCCGCTAACCTGGCGGGGTCTTTCCGAGGGTGGCAGTCGCAAGATGGTCGGCGCAATCGCTATTGGATAATGGAAAGCATACTTAATCCGAGTGTTCGCCCGTTTCGAGAAGCGATGTACACCTACCACCGCCAAGGTTTGGACATTATGCAAGACGATGTAGAAACGGGAAAAGCGGTATTGATGCAAGTGCTAGAAACGGTAGGACAGGTCAATAATAAATACCTCAATGCGATGGTCCTACAGATGTTTGCCAACGCCAAGTCCAACGAAATTATTGAAATTTTCAAGGTAGCGCCTCGACAGCAGAAAACGAGAGTATATGCAATTATGTCAAAAGTAGATGCGGCTAATGCGTCGAAGTATCGGGCGATTGGGATTTGATTATTGCTGCACCTCTCGCCAACGATAACAATCCGTCGTATGGTCATTCACCATGCCAACTCCTTGCATATAGGCGTAACAAATAGTAGAACCAACAAAGGAGAAGCCTCGCTTTTTGAGTACTTTACTCATTTGGTCGCTGGCTTTTGACGTAGCGGGAACGTCTTCGTTGGTGCGAAAGTTGTTAATCACGGGTTGCCCATCGACGAATTGCCAAATAAATTGGTCAAAACTGCCATGTTCTTCTTGAATCTTCAGAAATCCTCGGGCATTCTTTATAACCGACTGAATTTTTAATTTGTGTCGAATAATAGCGGGATTCTGTGTCAATTCGGCTATTTTCTGGTCGTCGTACTGAATAATTTTTTGTGCATCAAAATTATCGAACGCCGTACGATACCCTTCTCTTTTTTTCAAAACTGTCAACCAGTTTAACCCTGCTTGAGCACCTTCTAAAATTAGCATTTCGAACAAATGGCGGTCATCATGAACGGGGACGCCCCATTCTTCGTCGTGGTAATTGATGAATTCCCCGTAGGATAAGCACCAAGTGCAGCGTATTTTATTAGACATTTTTCTTTTTTCTTATATTGTGATAGTTATTTGATACGCCGAAAGTACGAATTTCTTAAATTTGGGAAACGCTCAAAACGACCTTTCTTATTAGTACCAACCAGATATGACCAATATTAATTTTATTACAAAATATGCGCCGACCAAATGGCTACTGGTGAGTTTTGGTCTATTAGTAGTTTTTGCTTCACTCAACCAATGTACTTTTAACAGCGAACAAACCATTGATTTCAATACCCAAGTCAAACCCATTCTCAATCAAAAGTGTATCCACTGTCACGGAGGCGTGAAACAAAGTGCTGGATTTAGCCTAATGACGAGGGAAAAAGCGCTATCTCCAACCGATAATGGACAACCCGCTATCTTACCGGGCGATGCGGATAACAGCGAATTTATCCGAAGACTGACCGCCGAAGATGAAGAAGAACGAATGCCCTTCGAAGCACCCATGTTATCGCCCACCGAAATAGTCATTTTGACTCAATGGGTTGATGAAGGCGCAAATTGGGGATTGCACTGGGCTTACGAATCGGTTCAGAAAACGGAAGTGCCAAGAAGTGAAATAGTAGCGTTGGGTTCAGTTGGCGAAACGGATAAGAACGATTGGGCCATCAACGAAATTGACCATTTTGTTTTGGAAAAATTAAATCAGAATGACCTTGTACCGAGCGAGTTAGCCGATAAAAAAGCTATTCTACGCCGCTTGAGTTTAGACCTAATTGGCCTATCGGCGCCCGAAAATTTAGCTGCTCAATTTTTGCAAAAAGAAAACGCTATTACCTACGAGCAATTAGTAGATGAATTACTAGGACTGCCCCAATTTGGTGAAAAATGGGCGAGTATGTGGCTTGATTTAGCTCGCTACGCCGATAGCAAAGGATTTGAAAGAGACCCCAATCGGTCAATTTATGCCTATCGAGATTACCTAATTCGGGCGTTCAACGAAGATATGCCCTACGACCAATTTTTGACCGAACAATTGGCGGGAGATTTACTACCCAATCCGACCGATGCCCAGTATATCGCCACGGGCTTTCATCGCAACACCCCTACCAACGACGAAGGGGGAACGGACAACGAAGAGTATCGAGTGGCCGCCGTCATCGACCGAGTGAATACCACGGGACAAGCATTACTAGGCTCAACTTTCGCCTGTGTGCAGTGTCACGGCCACCCTTACGACCCGTTCGAACACAAAGAATACTACCAAATGATGGCTTTCTTTAATAATACCCGAGACATGGATACGCACAAGGATTACCCCTTGCTGCGGATGTACGAACCGAAAAATACGGCGAAACTAGACCAACTAATCGCATGGATAAAAACGGTTGCCGGCGAAAAACGAGCGGAGGAAATGCGTACCTTTCTGAAAACGTGGCAACCCGTGATTTACAGTATTGATACCGATAGTTTAATCAATGCCGCTTTTTACGATACAAAATATTTGGGCTTTCGTCCCGATGGGCAAGCGCAAATGAAAGATATTACCCTTACGGGAAAAAACAAGTTGTTGCTTCGAGGAATAGTTGCCAAAAAAGGAGGGCGGTTTGTGATTAGAATCGGCGATATCGAAGGAGAAATTATTGCAGATTTTAATTTGAAAAAGTCTGCTGAATGGAGCTACGAATTTTTAGAAATTCCACTTATACCCGTCGAAGGAAAGCACGATTTGTTTTTACAATACGAGAACAACGCTATGACCAATCCCGAAGCGATGGGCTTTCAAATAGATTGGTTTTATTTTACCGAAGATTTTCCTGGAAAGGGAACACCCGATTACGAGGAGAACCGTCAACGCTTTTGGGAACTGATGGAGGCGACGCCCGCTACGACCTTAATTTCAATGGAAAACCCTGTGGAACGCCCTCGAACGACCCGACTATTCGACCGAGGTAGCTGGTTGGCCCAAACGGAAAAAGTAGCGGCTAAAGTCCCTACTATCCTAAACGAGTTCCCCGAAAACGCTCCAAATAACCGCTTAGGGTTAGCCCAGTGGTTAACGGACAAAAAGAACCCACTGACTGCCCGCACAATGGTCAACCGTATTTGGGAACAGCTATTCGGAATGGGCTTAGTGGAAACTTTGGAAGATTTGGGAACACAAGGAACACCACCCACGCATCCCGAGTTGTTGGACTGGCTATCCTACCAATACATGAACGATTACGAATGGAGTACGAAGCAGTTGATACGAACGGTGGTGACTTCGGCAACCTATCGACAATCCGCCAAAGTATCCCCCGATTTATTGGCAAAAGACCCTTATAATAAATTACTGACTAGAGGGCCACGGGTTCGATTGAGCGCCGAGCAAATTCGAGACCAGACTTTAGCGGTCAGTGGTCTATTGAGTGATAAAATGTACGGTCCACCCGTCATGCCCTATCAGCCTGATGGTATTTGGAGTGCACCTTACAGTTCCGATACCTGGCAGATGAGCGAAGGGGAAGACCGCTACCGTCGAGCTATTTATACGTTCGTTAAACGGTCAACGCCCTATCCTGCGATGGAAACTTTTGACGTTGCTCCTCGACAGGTTTGTTCTTCTCGACGTATTCGGACCAATACACCTTTGCAAGCTTTGGTCACTTTAAACGACCCCGTTTACGTGGAAGCGGCCAAGCATTTTGCTTTGAAAATGCAACAACAAACGGATAAATCTACGGCCGAACAAATCGCCCAAGGCTACGAGCTAGCTATTGGCAAATCTATTGATGTAAATAAAAAAGAAGTATTAGTTGACTTGTACCAAGCGTCGTTAAAAAACTATCAAACGAACCCAAAAGCGGCACAAGAAATAATCGGAAAACTCAAATCGAAACAATCCAAAGCGGAAACGGCTGCGATGACCGTCGTCGCTAACGCCATTTTAAATTTAGACGAATTTATGATGAAGTAGCGGGAGGTGGAGAGGTTGATAGGTATAGAGGCTAAAAGGCTAAAAGGTTGACAGGCAAGAAAGATTTTATTTGGAAAAAATCTTCTTCTTACAGTCCTTTTTACCTCTTAGCCCTTAAACCTCTCCACCTTTAATCCTCTCTACCTCTAAACCTACAACCATGAAATTACCTAAAGAAGCGCTACACCAACAATCATTGCTCAATACCCGTCGAGTGTTCTTGAAACAATTCAGTATGGGCTTGGCGGGAATGGCTTTCGGTTCCACCTTAGCGAGTTGTGGGGGAAAAGGGGATGCGGTTATAGCCAACTCAGCCATCAACAAAGCTACAAATGTAGCCAATAAATTAGCTCATTTCGCGCCGAAAGCAAAGTCGGTCATTTTTATTCACATGGCAGGGGCGCCTTCGCAGTTGGAACTGTTTGATTACAAACCCGAATTGGCGAAGCTGCACGACCAAGCATGTCCGCCGTCGCTGTTGGAAGGAAAGAAATTTGCATTTATTCGAGGGGTTCCTAAAATGTTGGGGCCACAGGCGCAGTTTGCCCAAAGAGGCCAATCGGGCGCTTGGGTTTCTAACTATTTACCCCATTTAGCTGAAGTAGCGGATGACTTGACTTTTTTGAAAGCGGTGCATACGGACAACTTCAATCATGCGCCCGCACAGTTGTTGATGCACACGGGCGGTGATAGGGTAGGGCGGCCGAGTATGGGGAGTTGGGTGACCTACGGATTAGGCTCGGTGAACGAAAACTTGCCCGGTTTTATGGTCTTAACGTCGGGTGGATTTAACCCCGATGCGGGTAAGCAGGTGTGGGGTAGTGGATTTTTACCATCGGTGTATCAAGGGGTACACTGTCGAGCAAAAGGCGACCCCGTCCTGTATTTGGGGAATCCCAAAGGTATGCACCGAGACGTTAGAAAAGCCTCCATTGATGCCATCAATAAGGTCAATCAATTGACCCACCAAGAGTTTCAAGACCCCGAAACCTTGGCCCGAATTGCACAGTATGAAATGGCTTTTAAGATGCAGGTGGCCGTCCCCGAAGTAATGAATATCCAAGACGAACCAGAATATATTCACCAAATGTACGGAACGCAAGTAGGTAAAGCGGCTTTCGCCAATAATGTCTTGCTGGCCAGAAAATTGGTGGAAAAAGGCGTTCGCTTTGTGCAATTATTCGATTGGGGGTGGGACACGCACGGCAACGTCAAATCGGGTTCGGTTGATTTCGGTTTAATGGCCAAGTGTCAGGAAACGGATAAACCCGTTGCGGCTTTAATTAGGGATTTAAAACAGCGAGGTTTACTGGAAGAAACGCTCGTTGTGTGGGCAGGAGAGTTTGGTCGAACCCCCATGCAAGAAAACCGAAACGGGGTTGGGTTAGCCTACAAAGGACGAGACCACCATACGGATGCCTTCACGATTTGGATGGCGGGTGGTGGCCTAAAACCGGGTATTACCCACGGCGCAACGGACGAAATAGGGTACAGCGGCATTAGCGGGCAAGCTTCTATTTTCGATGTGCAAGCGACGATATTACACCAGTTGGGCTTTGACCACGAACGATTCACCTACCAGTTTCAAGGGCGTCCGTTTCGGTTGACGGATGTAGAGGGGCACGTAATTAAGGATATTTTAGCCTGATGAAAGTCAAAATTTAAAAGTGTTAGTGCCACCAACAAGAGGTTTCTTATAGAATCTCAATGGTTTTCTTATCAAAAAGTGATTTCACAAATGTGGTCGGTGCGCTGCACCTCTGATTATAAAAACAGTCAAAAAGGTAGATACAACAGTTGCCGATGCGCTGCATCTAAGACTCCAAGCCCCACTCGGGGCGGCTATATTTGTATCAATTTGCTCGAAATATCCAATTATTTCAAAGGTGCAGCGCACCGATTACATTTTTATAGCAAATTAGTTTTACAAGAAAACTCTTATTCTAGATAAAACTTTATGGGTTTCACGGCACTTTGAAATTTCTAATTTTACATTTCAAATTCTAGATTTCTCAAAGTATTTTCGTCCCATGAAAAAATTACTGCTTTTTATACTCGGCTTATTATTGCTATTTGCAGCCTATCTATTAATCAACACCCTTACCTTCACTTCTAACCAATTATCAGTAGCTGCAGTCGAAAAAGCGCTCATACCGCCAAATGCCGTGCAGCACTTTGTGGAAGCGATTTCGATTCGGACGGTTTCTTTCGAAAGTGAAAACGACTTTGATTCCACGCAATTTCGATTGTTCAACGATTTTTTAGCAAGTAATTACCCCTTAACCGACTCACTTTTAGACCATCAAACCTTCAACGAATTTAGCCATTTGTACCGTTGGGAAGGTAGCGACCCCGAACTCGACCCCATGATACTCGTCTCCCACATTGACGTGGTGCCGATTGCTTCTTTGCGAAAATGGACGGTGCATCCTTTTACGGAAGGTGTCAAAAATGACACCATTTACGGTCGGGGAACGATGGACGATAAATTTGGGGTGGTCGGAATTATGGAAGCCGTAGAGCAACTACTAAAAGAAGGGTATCAGCCCAAACGAACTATCTATTTAGCCTTTGGGCACGACGAGGAAGTTAGTGGGCGTCGGGGCGCTCAGACGATTGTCAATTATCTGCACCAAAAAGGCATCAAGGCGTCGTTGGTTTTAGACGAAGGACAAGCTATTGTGGAACGAATGATTCCAGGATTGAGTCAGCAAGTGGCCCTAATTGGTATCGCTGAAAAAGGCTACGCAACGCTAGAGTTACGGGTCGATTTGGTCGGTGGACATTCTTCGATGCCCGCTCCCGAAACGGCGATTGATGTATTAGCAGCAGCGGTCAGTAAAGTTAAACAGAATCCGATGCCCGCAAAGTTTACCCCCGCTTTAGAAGGATTTATTGATGAGTTGGGTCCCGAAATGAATTTTCAAACAAAGCTTTTTTTCGCTAATAAAAACCTATTCAAATCGCCTATTTTGGCCGCTTACGAAAAAGGTAGCTCTGCTGGTAACGCCACTATTCGAACAACCACTTCTCCCACAATTTTCGAAGCGGGTATCAAGGATAATGTTATTCCTACCATGGCGAGGGCCGTTATTAACTTCCGAATTATACCGGGCGAAACCGTGGACGATATCATTACTCATTTGACCGACGTTATTGGAGATGATAGGGTAAAGATAAATGTAGAAGGTACACCGAACGCCGCTTCTCCCGTTTCTTCGATTGATAGCGAAGGGTATCGAGTGGTCAATACTTCTATCAAGCAAATTTTCCCCGATTTACTAACGGCGCCGAGTTTGGTCATCGCCGCTACGGATGCTCGTTATTACCACAAAATTAGTTCGAACGTTTATCGCTTTATTCCTTACGAAATTAATCCCGAAAATTTGGCCTGTTTCCACGGGATTGACGAGCGGGTGTTGGTGAGTGAGTTTGAGGATGGGATTCGGTTTTATCGACAAATGGTCTTAAATGGAGGAAATTAATTTACTTTAAGTCTTCTAACTTTTTGGGATTACTTCGGGCGTAGTCAATTTCTACAACGATAACCATTAACTTGTCTTCTTCTATGGTATAAATTATTCGGTACGACCACTTCAAGATTCTACGATAAGTAATATTTTTATCATTAATACCTCGCAAAATGCTATTTTTAGTAGGCATGTAATTTAGGCTGGTAATTTCATTTTCGATTCCGTCTTTTACTTTTCTGGCTACTTCTATTGAAGCACGTTCACGAACTTGCGCTATTATTTTCCGTAAACTTTCCTTTGCCCTATCGGTGATAACTACTTGGTAGATTTGAGCCATTCTTCGGATTCTATTTTGAGGTCTTCGATAGTTGTGTACACTCCATCTTTCGCAGCCTCTACTTCCAACTTTAACTCTTTCCGCATTGTATTAGCTGTTTTAGGGTTTCCGTCAATATCAAAACCAATTACTGGATTTATTTGCTGTTGTTTTTGATAAGTTTCCAGCATAGCGTAAATTACATTTAAAAATGCTTCATCTACTTCGTCAATATGACGATGCACTCTCGCCTTGATTTCTGTTACATTCATTTTAGCAAAAATTTTATCTTTCAGATTTCCTTTCTCTAAAAATACTAATAAATCATTTAGAAAGATAGGATTAACTGAAAAATACAAGTTTAAACCAAGATTTCTTAAGACAATTGCCTTTTATTCAGAGATTTCGATAAAAACATTTTAAATATGTAGTCCGTTTTCTGAACTAAATTAGCTACTCTATGAGCGACACAACCGCAACTCCCGCAAAAATAAAATGGCTAGATACCGTTTCTTCTTTTTTGGACAATAAATTTAGGATTCCAGGCACGGAAACTCGATTTGGCTTAGATTTTTTGGTTGGCCTCATCCCTGGAGCGGGGGATATGATTAGTTTCGGTGTTTCCAGTGTTTTGGTGTTAACGATGGTGCGCTACGGAGCAAGTGGGCGAGTAGTGATTCAAATGCTGTGGAACATTTTTTTGGATACGATAGTGGGCGCTATTCCATTACTAGGAGATGTGTTTGATTTATACTACAAATCTAATCGACGAAATTTTGACCTGCTGAAAAAACACTACGGAGAGGGCGCTTATCAAGGCAATGGACTTTGGATTATTGGTGTAGTCCTACTTTTCTTGATAGCTATGTTTGTGTTGATGATTTGGTTGGTGGCGAAAGTGGTGGCGTGGTCTTGGGATTTTTTAGGTACTGTTTTAAGTTAATCAACCCAACCTTTTCATAAACGGATAACGTCTTTTTCAAAAAAAACAATCATGAATAAGACGTCCGAATTCCTCTCAACGATTTTTAAAGTCTTCCTCCTTCTAGGTTTACTATTCGCTTGTAACAGCAAAGAGGAGATTATCATTGATACGTTCCCACCGAGCGAAAATCCCGAATTTCTGCGGGGAAAATGGGTAGAAAAAGAATCGGAAGAAATTATCGCATTTGCGGGTAGCAATCACATCATCGAATTTACCGAAGATGAATTTCTGTTGACTTTCCGCTATTGGACGGATGCCATTTCTCCCGAAGATGATTGTCAAAATAGTTATACGGCCTACTTCAAAGGAGTCGCATCGGTAGAGGCAGACTCGATTACGCTACAAGGCATAGCAACCAACGAGTCTTTTGAAGTAACCCCTGCGGAATGCGACCGCTATGCCACTTTTGACGAGACGTTTAAGTACGAAGTAGTGAACGACGAAACCCTTCTTTTGAATCCGAATCAACAGGTTTATTTACAAATTCTACTGGAAAAAGAAAATTAGACCCAACCCTTTTGGAGATAGGCCCGTCTATGTTTTAAAAATCCCACAATTACTTTACAAATTCCATAAATCCCTAGAACAATCCCAAGACTAAGATAGTAATGGACTCGATGGTAGATAACGCAAGGTATCTGCCATTTTTTTGTCCAAGCCCCAGCTTTTTTAGGTACATTTGAGCGATAGAAATGGAACGTTTTTCGCCTTACTTTTCTGTTATAAATCTACTTTACCGCTCAAATTACTGCTCATCATGTCGAAGCCAACGGACACCGCTCCCTTCTGGGAAAACCCCGCTATTTTCAATATTAATCAAGAAAAGCCGCACGTATCCGTAGTACCGTTCCCTAATGTCGATAGTTTTCTTGGGGAAAAAATAGCCGCTTCTCCTTTTTACCAATCCTTAAATGGACAGTGGAAATTTCATTGGGCAAAGTGTCCTAACGAGCGACCCACTACCTTTTTTCAAACTGATTTTGACGCCAGTGACTGGGACGAAATAGCCGTTCCTGCCCATTGGGAACTGAACGGCTACGGCTATCCGATTTACGTAAATGACCGCTATCCTTTTACCAAAAATCCGCCCGTTGTTCCGCACGATGATAATCCCGTTGGTTCGTATGTAAAGACTTTTGAGGTACCCGACAATTGGGATGAACGGGAAATTTATATCCATTTCGGTGCCGTTAAATCGGCTAGTTACTATTGGCTCAACGGCGAATTTTTGGGCTATAACCAAGATTCCAAAACACCCGTGGAATTTAACCTTACGCCTTTTTTAAAAAAAGGAAAAAATACGATAGCGGTAGAAGTCTATCGCTATTCGGACGGTTCGTATTTGGAATGTCAAGACTTCTGGCGGATGAGTGGAATCACACGAGATGTCTTCTTGTGGAGTGCGCCTCGTACTTACCTACGAGACTATTTTGTAAAAGCGGATTTGGTGGACGATTATCAAAATGGGCAATTGTCCATCGAAGTAGAATTAACAGATACAACACAAGCAGGGTCGGTCACTTATCAGTTGTGGCAAGGAAAAGAATTAGTTGGCGAAGACCATAAAAAATTTGACCAAAAAGAACGGGTTTATTTTCAAAAAAAGATAAAGCAGCCCCAAAAATGGACGGCCGAGACGCCTCATTTGTATCAATTAGTTTTAGTTATCAAGGACGAAAATGATGCAATTCAAGGCGTAACGGGCTGTAAAGTAGGATTTCGAAAAGTCGAAATAAAAGCCGCCCAACTGCACATCAACGACGTCCCCATTTTAATCAAAGGAGTCAATCGGCACGAGCACGACGACGTAAATGGCCAAATCGTAACGGAGGAAAGTATGCTTCAAGATATTCGCTTAATGAAGCAGTATAACATCAATGCCGTTCGGTGTAGCCATTATCCCAATGCGGCCCGTTGGTACGAACTCTGTGACGAGTACGGATTATACGTCGTGGATGAAGCCAATATCGAATCACATGGAATCGGAAAAGTGACCTTCGATTACGATAATTTGACGGATTTTGTATCGGGCGGAACGGACACCAATCATTTGGCCAAAGACCCCGTTTGGAAAGCGGCGCATTTAGACCGCATACAACGAATGTTCGAACGAACGAAAAATCATACTTCTATCATCGTATGGTCTTTAGGAAACGAGGCGGGGAACGGGGCTAATTTTGAAGTGGCTTACCAGTGGCTGAAAGACCGAGATTCGTCTCGGTTGGTGCAGTACGAACAAGCGCTCGAAAATTGGAACACGGACATCGTTTGTCCGATGTATCCAAGTCCGCAACAATTGGAAGGCTACGCCAAAAAACAGCCCGAACGACCACTCATTATGTGCGAATACGCCCACGCAATGGGCAATAGTGTTGGTAACTTTGTGGATTACTGGGAAGTTATCCACAAATACCCCGTTTTGCAGGGTGGATTCATTTGGGATTGGCACGACCAAGGCATTTTGCAAGAAACCGAAGAAGGCGAAAAATACTGGGCATTTGGCGGGGACTTTGGCCCAGCAGACGTACCGAGCGACGTCAATTTTTGCTTGAATGGATTGCTGTTTCCCGACCGTTCGCCGCATCCGCACGTTTGGGAAGTAAAGTATTGCTATCAGCCAATTGCCTTCAAAGCCATTGATATTAAAAATGGGCTGATTGAAGTTAGCAACCGTTTTGATTTTTTGGACTTAAGCAACTTTTTAGTGGAATGGGAAGTGTGGCATCCGGGTGGAACGCAGGTAAGCGGCTTCGTAGATTTTTTAAATATTCCTGCTCAATCCTCCCAAGTAATCGATTTAATTTACGGCAATTTTGAATGGAATCCAGCGAAAGAATATTTTCTGAATTTCAAAGTTAGAACTAGGCAAAGTGGGCCTCTAATAAAAAAAGGATTTGAAGTAGCCAAAGAACAATTGGCCTTTCCATTTAAT
>JBCCQK010000158.1:0-15169 GCA_039024375.1 Bacteroidota bacterium | reverse complement strand
TTTTAGTTGATTGCTAGCGAATTAGTACGAAATTTTTCAAATATCTAATTCAAAAAATATGTATTTTTGCACTCGCTTTTTGGGACTATATTGAAAAGATAAAGATTTTCGGATGAGCAAACTACAATCAATTGTACTAGCAGCCAGTTTAGGGTTATTCTGTTTACTTTATTTTGGCTTTAGTCCAAAGCCAAGAGAAATTGTTAGTATCGAAAGTGAACGAGCAGTATCCGCTTCTACAGTCAACGTCAATAATCTTATCAGAGATGTTCAAGGTGATTTGACTAAGGACCAAAAATCATATTTGATAACTTTAGAAAAAGAAGTAGAAGCAAGTGAGAACGAGTCGAATAAGATAGAGATGCTTAAGCGCCTTTCTGGTAAGTGGTTCGAGTATGGTCAACCGCATATTGCAGGGTTCTACGCCGAAAAAGTAGCTGAAATTGAAAATACGCTGGATGCTTGGTCCATCACTGGGACTACATTTGCTGCTACCTTTAGAGGGCAAAAAGATAAAAAAATTAAGGATTTTGCTTTGGAAAGAGCGACAGCAGCATTTGAGAATGCAGTGTCTTTAAATCCAGATGCCATCCAACCCAAAGTCAATTTGGCGTTATGTTATGTAGAGTATCCTCAGCAAGATAATCCGATGAAAGGTATCTTGATGTTAATCGAACTGAACAAGGAATACCCAGACAATCCCATCATTTTGACCAACTTGGGACGGCTTGCGATTCAAACGGGGCAATTTGATAAAGCGGTACAACGATTGAGTAAAGCTATTGAAATTGAGCCAACTAATCGAAATGCTACCTGCCTCTTGGCACAAGCCTACGAAGGTCAAGGAGATACACCAAAAGCGAGTCAATACGCTGAGAAATGTCAGCGTCTGTCATCGGTAAACTAGAGACCCGAAAGAACGTGTAAGATTTTTTAGCTTTCAAAAATAAAATTGAGAAACAATCCTAGTTGTATCTGCTGCACGTGATAAGCTGGTGCAATTAGCCTAATTGAATTACTAAACTTATATAAAACATTTGTAATTATGCCTTGTGGTAAAAAGAGAAAGAGACATAAGATTGCGACACACAAACGTAAGAAGCGTCTTCGCAAGAACAGACACAAAAAGAAAAATAAATAGAAAATAAACCATCTTACTTGGTATCAGTGGATTCATTAGGCCACTAAAGTCTCAAATTTATGGTTTGTCTTTTTGCAAAAAATAAACCATAAATTTGATGATTTGGTCGCTACAAAAAAACTCGGGATAAAGAACTAGGAGTAGTAGAGCAATAATTGATGTGAATAGAATAATTACTAACTCCAGCAACTTTAATTAATTAATCAACCTACTGATTAGCTACCTTTTTATTTGCAAAGTTAAAGGTCTAATTGGCTAAAGTTGCTATCTTGGTAATCACCATAATGAAATTGACAAATTATCCTTTTAAAAAGGCTGATACGGACAAAACAAGAAATGGATAAAGTCCTACTTGGTAAAAAAAATGAATCTTAACCTCGTAAGACAATATAGATAAGAAGTTTACAGCGTCTTTTCAAAACATGTTTCCTATATATATACTCCTACTCAAGCACCTCTAACGCTTTCCCGAGTGATTCCGTGAATCCACTTCGATGAGTACTTTTATTTGATTTTTAAATCGTCTATTGTCATTATGTCAAGTAATGCGCTATTGTGTTACAGGAATGATTGTCCGTGTGACTATCAAAGAAGTTAACCAAAAAAGACGACCAATCAAAAAAACTGCTTTCTAATCAGGTACAGCTACAAAGTTACCTATCTGTGGAAAAAGAACTTATTATTAATTCTACTGCTTCGGAAGTAGAAATCGCGTTATTGGAAAATTCTAAACTAGTAGAGCTACATTTTCAAAAAACCAATAACAATTTTACCGTTGGCGATATTTTTATCGGCAAGGTTAGAAAACTAATGCCTGGACTTAACGCTGCTTTCGTTGACATAGGTCACAAGAAAGACGCTTTCCTACATTATACAGACTTAGGGCCTAAACTACGCTCTCTAATCAAGTTTACCAACGGTGCCGTCAATGGTAGCATGACTACGCCAATGTTGGACAACTTTAAGTTTGAACCCGAAATTCTCAAAACGGGAAAGGTGGACCAAGTGCTTAAAAAGCGGCAACCACTGTTGGTTCAAGTTTTGAAAGAGCCTATCTCTACCAAAGGCCCTCGGTTGAGTTGTGAGATAACTATTCCTGGTAGATACCTAGTTTTGACTCCATTTTCGAACGTTGTGGCCGTTTCCAAAAAGTTGGGTAATTCAGAAGAACGCAAACGCCTCCAAGTACTCGCCGAAAGTATCAAACCTAAAAATTTTGGTCTTATTATTCGTACCGCTGCGGAAGGCAAAAAAGTAGCGGACTTACACGAGGAACTACGCTTGATGGTGAAAAAATGGGAGGATATTTATGGGCAAATGCAAAAGCATAAGCCGCCAATGAAACTCCTAAGTGAACTTGATAAAGCATCGAGTATTTTGCGAGATGTGCTCAACGATTCTTTTAATAGAATCGTCGTCAACGATAGGGAGTTGTACGACAATATCAAACATTTCTTAGGGTCAATAGCTCCCGATGCGGTAAAAATTGTCAATTTTCACAAGTCTAATAAACCTATCTTTGACGCCTACGGCATTTCTCGTCAAATTAAGGCTTCTTTTGGTAAAACCGCCACGATGAACAGCGGGGCCTATTTGGTGATTGAACATACGGAAGCCATGCACGTCATTGACGTGAACAGTGGCCCCAAGACACCAAGTTCGAACCAAGAGGAAGCGGTGCTGCGGGTCAATCTGGAAGCTGCAGAAGAAATTGCACGGCAATTGCGATTGAGAGATATTGGTGGTATTATCATTATTGACTTTATTGACATGCGTAATGCTGAGCACAGAAAGCAACTACTTCGAGCTGTTCGAGATGCCATGAAGAAAGACCGAGCGCAGCATACGATTCTGCCATTGAGTAAATTTGGGTTGATGCAAATTACTCGGCAACGAGTCCGACCAGAAGTAAAGATTAATACTGCAGAAATCTGTTCGGTTTGTCAAGGTTCTGGAAAAGTGAACGCTACTATTCTACTGACCGATGATATAGAAAGAGATTTGGAGTTCATTATTCAATCTCGTCCCAAGTCAAAAATTTTGCTCAAAGTACATCCCTATGTAGCTTCTTATCTGAAAAAAGGATTGTGGAATAGTTTCCCCGTAAAATGGTACCGTAAGCACTATAAATGGATTAGGATAACTGCCGACAATGATTTCCACATCAATCAATATAAGTTTTTTGACGAAAATGATGACGAAATTCGCTTGAATTCCTAACTCGAATTAAGGCTAGCAATAAAAATAGAACACCTTGGGTGTAATCTCACGCCCAACGTGTTTTAGCATTTGTTTGATAAAAAATGCAAGGTTGCCTCTAGTGCTATATTATCTCGGCTGCTTTGGGAAAAAAAGGCTGTAAACAATAGCTTAAAAACTGGTCATAATCCTTATAATCTTCAAGGACTTGCGGCACACCCAAACGATGAAAAAAGTCCAAATCTCCTCGCCACCGAATTCCAATAAGCGGTAAACCCATTTCTAGAGTAGTGGTAAAGTCCCATATCGCATCTCCTACGTACACAATATGTTGAAAATTTCCGTGTTGCTGCTTTGCTAAGTCAATGGTTTCATTAATAATTTCGGCTCTTGTAATTTTTCCATCGGCTCCCGTGATAATGAGTTCCTCTACTGGAATATTTACAAAATTTAGTTTCACTATTGCGGGCGCTTTCCAGCCACCCGTAGCAATACCCACGACAAAGCGGGCGTCTTTCAGCAATTTGTCTATCGCCTCTTTAGCGTAGGGAATAGATTGAAATACGTCGGGTGTTTGTTTTCGCTTTTCGATAATATTAGCGACAAATTGTTGACGAAACGCTTCTTCTTCTTCAGCAGAAGGGGTACGGTTGAAATGTTCCTCAATCACCGTTTTGAAAATAGTGGTATCTGAAACATGTGGATATTTTCGCCAGTCAATAGTCGGAAACGGTCGTCCGTACACTTCGTGATACGTTGCTGCAAAACATCGACTATCCGCTTTATTGGACTGAACTAATGTACCATCTACATCAAAGATTACTAATATCATGATAAATCTTATTGGTTCGATTTTTAAAGGTTTCTCTCATTTCTTTAACAAACTTTAAAGCAAATTGATGTGATTAACTGTTCTCAAAAGTTGCTACTTTTATATTTTTCATTGATTCACAGAGCTTGATTACACTCTTTTACACCCAATTCCGTACTCCCATAACCGCTGAAAAGTGGGCATTCTACTACCAAGAATTACCATTCGATATTCGAGAACGGATTCAACGCTACCGAAAGGAGGAAAATAAGTACCAGTTATTATTAGGAAGAATGCTATTGAAGAAAGGGATGCAAGAATTAAAAGTTGCCAACTTTCGACTAGCCGATATGCAATACGATGAATTTAGTTGCCCTAAATGGAGTCAGCAGCCCAATTTCAATATTGCCCATTCGGCTAATGTAGTCGGCTGTGCCTTTGCTACCAATTATCCAGTTGGACTAGACATTGAGCAAGTTCGGCCAATTGATTTGTCCAACTTTGCGTATATCTTGAATACTTTGGACAAAAAAAATATCAAGGCAGCTAGTGACCCCTATGCTGCTTTTTTCAAAATATGGACGATTAAAGAAGCGGTAACCAAAGCAATTGGAAAAGGATTAGCGATGGACGTACAGCAAATCTTTATAGAGGAGAAATTTGCAATTTTTGACAAAACACAATGGTACTATCAGACACTCAACTTGGCAGAAAACGTAGCAGCTTGTATAGTTACAAATAGTCCTACTTTAGATATAACTATCCATCAATGTGACTTTTAGGAACAGTGTAGAAGTAGATTTACAGATTTAAGGTAGCTTATTTTGACCTTAGTATTTAGTCAGAATCATCTCTCAGATTTGGTGAGTTGGATAAAAGCAGCAACATCTAACAATCTTAGTAAGAAGCCTAGACCAATTCCTAATATTAAAAGTATTCCAAAGCCAACTACCCAAGATGTCCCAAAGGACATTTTCAAATAAATTCCTAGGGTAACCAAAATGCAGCCAAGTAATACTAATCGAGCGATTAATCCTATGTCGTTCCTCAATTGAAATTCCCTCTTTGCGAGTATAATTTGCCCAATTAAAGCAAAGGTCTGCGTAGTAACCGTCGTGGCAGCAGCAGCGAGCGCTCCGTATTGGGGAATGAGCCAAAAATTAAGTCCAACGTTGAGGCCTACACTCAGCGCAAAAAGTTGATTCATTTTCTCCAAACTATCATTGGCGGTCAAAAGGGAACCGTAGATATACCCACCGCTAATCAAAATGAAGTTGACGATAAGCACCCCTAGGACATTCGCTCCATAATTACTCGCATCATCGTAGAGTAGAAATAATAATTCTTTTCGGTAAAAAATGGTGGCTATCACTACAGTAATGGCGCCGCATAAAATCATCGGTAAACTCAGTTTCAACAGGGGACGAATCGACTGCTTTTCTTTTAGTAAACGAGCAGCCATCGGTAGTAGAAGTCCCGCAAACAGAAGGCCAATGACGTTTAAAGCGTCTAATAATCGGTACGCTGCGGCGTAAATTCCCGCTTCTTTTTCTCCCGTTGGGTGTAGCCGTTCAATCATCACAAAGTCGATACGAGTATAAACAGTCATCAGAAAAATGGCTAAAGCGTAGGGATAGCTTTTTTTAAGAATTAAAAGTAAAAAAGCGGGGCGAAACTGTACAGTTAACCGAGGTAGTTGTCGATAAATAATGAAAAAAGCAACGGTAGCAGTCAATAACAAAGAAGTCGTTTGCGCATAGACGAACCACTCTATTTGAAATGGCTGCGTTGTCCAATTTCCCCATAGTAGAAACCCAACTAGAACAATTAATAAGCCTCTGTCCATAATTGTTAACCAGCTATCCGTTCGGTAGAAGCCCAACCCAGAAATATTCGACCTAAAAAACAGAATGGCCGAGAGTAAAATTTGATTGAGGATAAAAAATAAAAGTAGCGGAAAGTAATCTGCACTGTAGCCAAGGACTAGTGCTGCCATTAACGTGAGCGCCGTATAAATTAAGCCAAGTCCCAATTTTAGTACCAACATATTGGGGAAGTACTTAGGCAGTAATTGTCGGTGCTGCGAAATATTTCGGTTGTTGAAATTCTGTAGGCCAAAATCGTTAATGATTTGCAGCAAAAAAGTAAAACTGAACAGTGTTGCGTAAAGACCGTAGTCTTCTAGCCCTACCCGATTTTGTACGGTTCGGTCAATGCCAAGAATGTAGAATGGCTTAATTAGGACATTAATGAAAAGTAAGAAGAGTAAGTTGAGAAGAAATTCTCGGTTCATATCCGCAAAGGTAAACGGAAAGGTTTAAAAGTATTAATGGGGTGGGTAAAAAGGTTTTGTCAGTTTGAGAATAGGTACAGTTCTATTTTAAAATTTATGAAAAAGGTCTAGCTACGCTCGTTGAGCATTGTCTTTAGCATTTTCAGATTTCATAGATTCAGCCAAGGCGATAACCTCCTCTAGCTGAACAGATATGTCTTTAGCCTCTTCTTTGGTCAGGTTAGCATTAGGGATGCCCTTCTCCAATTTGTCTATCGCCTTATCTATAGTACTAACTACTTCTTGAACATCAATTTTAGTTTTCTGCATCGTTGAATTTTTTATGTAAACTTAGGAGGTATTTTAAACGCTCCAAACGCTAGTCGATAAACTCGTCGTAGCCAACAATTCCAAGATTTTTTCTAAAGTCTTCTTTATAATGTTGTGCTAGTATTAGCTGGTCTTTGATTAGCTTAATTTCTAATTCTATGTCTCGTTTTGTAATGCTTTTAAATAAAAACAACTAAAAATAGCTAAAATGAAAATTTCGACCAGCCCCATTCGCCGTATAACAGCACAAAACAAAAATGCAACCCACTAACCATTAGTAGATTGCATTATTAAAATTGAGGTCGGAAGCGGATTCGAACCGCTGTAGCAGGTTTTGCAGACCTGAGCCTAGCCACTCGGCCACCCGACCTTGTTTTGTATGTTACCGCTCGAAAAATCGCTATGATTCTCAAGCGAGTGCAAATGTAAATTATTTTTTTTGCTTGCGCAATATTTATTGATTTTAACGGCTGATTTTGCAAATAGTTTCGATACTCTAATATCTTTGCCGTATTTCTTTAGTCCTTGATAATCAATAAATGGCGTATGCGTTCGATTCTTTTATTCACTTACTCCATACTCGCTATCCTTATACTTGTTCTGCCGAATTTTGGTTGCGAATCAGCGGCGAAAGAACGCACAAAAAAGGGAAATATAGCCATTCAGTATTATGTTCGCTACCTCCAAGAAAAACAGCAAGTCAAGGCGACGATTAGTTTCTCGGAACTAGACTCTTTAAAGAAAAATAAGCCGAAGCCCATGACGGAAGTACTCTTTCAAAGTAAAGCTTTAAGTGGGAAAAAGAATAAGGACACTTTCTTGTATCAATACAGCAATAACGAAGATTTTGCCAACGATTATATTTTTCAATACCAACTAGAAGACCAACTGTTTTCCTTGCCAAAAGTTAAACTAAATCCAATTACGGATTTTTCTGTCGAAGGCGGAAAAGTGAGTAAGACATTGGGAACTACTTTGACCTTTCAATCTGCCCGTCTCCAACCCAACGAACAACTTTTAGTATTTTTCAATGACGTTTATAATAAAACAGCAACAGTTACATTCAACGATTTAGCTGAAGAAAAAACGGTGGACATTCGCTCCGAACAACTCTTGTCCCTAACAGTAGGAAAAGGGACGCTCTACTTGGTTCGCCAACAATCACTTCAAGAAGCTGATGATTCAAACCAGTTTCTGGGTCGAACTGAATTTTACACCAAAGTCAAAAACATTGAAATTGTCGATTGAATAAAAGAACGTAGTTCGCTTTCTCAGCTACCCGTCTAATGCTGTAAATGATTAAAGACGAATTAATTATAAAAAATTGATTTTCCGTTTATTCTGTTCCAACCATGAACCATTTACCGTCAACCGTGGACCGATAGTCGCCATTACTGCTTCGACCAACTCGTACCTTCCTTACCATCTTTCAACTGAATCTTTAGTTCGTTTAAGGTATCTCTAATCGTATCCGCCGTTCCCCAATCTTTATTCTGTCGAGCACTTTGTCGGATTTTGATAATCATCTGCATTAAACCGTCCATAGTATCGGCACTACCGTTGTCCGAAGTTGCAGAGGAGGAAGTATCATCGGTCAAGCCAAAAATATCCGAAATAAAGGTTTGGTAAGTTGTTTTTAATTTATCTAACGTAGCTTCCGTGACTTGCTCGAAGGGCAAATGCCCCGCTTTCAAACCGTTGATTTTAGACACTAATTCAAATAGTCTCGCCAACGCCTTAGGTGCGTTGAAGTCATCACTCATGTCTGCGTAGGCTAAATCAATAAGCTCGACGATTTCTTTGTCCAATGCGCCCGTTTGCCCTTTTCCAGCATGTGAAAGGCCTTGCAAAACTTTATTAGCCTCCATCAATCGGCGATACCCCTTTTCGGCGGCTTGCAACGCTGCGTCCGTCAAGTCGAGTGTACTTCTATAATGCGATTGTAGCATAAAAAACCGGACAACCATTGGGCTGTAGCCCTTCGAAATGTTTGGATTATCTCCAGTGAACAGTTCTACGGGCGTGATGGAATTGGAAATACCCGTTTCGGGGTCAACGCTTTTGGACATCTTTTTGCCGTTCATCAACAGCATATTGGTATGCAACCAGTAGTTTGCGGGTTGACAATTGCACGAACCGTAGTTTTGGGCAATTTCATTTTCGTGATGGGGAAATTTCAAATCATTGCCACCGCCGTGAATGTCAAAATTAGTGCCCAAATATTTGGTACTCATTGCCGAACATTCCAAGTGCCAACCAGGAAAGCCGACCGACCAAGGAGAATTCCAGCGCATAATATGCTCTGGGGCCGCTTTTATCCAAATGGCAAAATCGGAGGGATGCCGCTTTTCGTCTTGATTTTTTAAATCTCTTGTTTCCACTAATAGGTCGTCAATAATCCGACCCGACAATTTTCCGTAGCGGTCGCCTTCTTTCGCTAATTTAATCGTATCAAAATAAACCGACCCATTTTTTTCGTAGCCGTACCCGTTGTCGATAATGGTTTGTACCATTTCAATCTGCTCCACAATGTGCCCCGTTGCTCTAGGCTCAATACTCGGTTTTTTCGTATTAAAAATGGCCATCATTTCGTGGAAACCGTTCATGTATTTTTGTACGACCTCCATTGGTTCGAGCTTTTCCAATCGAGCTTTTTTAGAAATTTTATCTTCTGCCCCCGTATCCGCATCGCCTTCCAAATGCCCTACATCGGTGATATTACGTACGTAGCGAACTTTGTACCCTAAATGTAAAAGATAGCGGTAAATTATGTCAAAGCTGACGAAGGTCCGACAGTTGCCCAAGTGAACATCGCTGTAAACGGTGGGCCCACAAACGTACATACCAATGTAGCCTTCGTTAATGGGTTTAAAAACTTCTTTTTGGCGAGTTAGACTATTGTGAACCGTTAATTGAGCGGGCATTTTGTTTGGTGATATTATTAATGATAAACAATCTTTTCTAGCAAATCTAGAGCATGATTAGACGGCTAAACTGTTCGAATTGTTTCAAGAGTGAATTATGCAGTTATAATCGAATTCTACTAATAACTGGATAATGGTCCGAAAAGTTCTCTTTTATAATTTGATGGCTTTGCACTTGAAAATCGGCGTCTGTCCAAATATAGTCAATCCTCAGCACGGGAATAGTACCGTCATAAGTCGTTCCTGTTCCCATTGCGCGCTCTTTGAATCCGTCTTCCAAGTTATTGGCAAAAGATTGATAGGTATAGGACAATGGCGTGTCATTCATATCTCCGCAAACAATAACGGGTAGTTTACTTGTTTTTAGGTGTTCGATAACCGCTTTGGTTTGTGCCGACCTTTTAGCCGTCGCTCGTTTCACTTTACCTAGCATCCCTTTGATATCCAACCAAGTTTCTTTTTGCTGTAGGTCGCCTTCATTTTTTATTTTCGAAGCATCCCCACTGACGCCGTTTGATTGTAAATGAACGTTGTAGATTCTAAATGGCCGACTGTGAACTTTTAAGTCTACAAAGATACAGCCATTAGAAGTGTTACCAAAGTCTAGTTTTCCTTTGTTAGCAAATGGGTGTTTAGAATGGATAGATAGTAACTTTCCTTTTGGATGATAAACATAGGGATAAACGCTTGGGTCAATTGGCGATGACCTACTAGCGCCTTCCTGCATCGCAATTAAATCAGGTTGATAGGTTGCCAGCATCTGGTCGAACTTTTTTCTGGCCTCCTTTTTCAATTGACGATAGCCAAAAGCGTTAAAGGTCATTACGGTAATTTCTTTCTCCGCAATGGGGGCAGCTGTATTTAAGCCAATAAAACTTTGAAAATGGTTCCAGCCCACTAGAATACAGCCTAATGAAAAAAGAAAATACCAATTCTTTAGAGCAACCCAAGCAAGAATAAACAACATATTAAGAAGCAGGAGCCACGGGTAAGCGATACCTATAAATGCAAAAGGCCAGTAATTAGCAGGGTCAACAAAAGGTGACAAATAACTCAGTAGGGTAACGAAGATGAGTAAGATATTTAGCCAGCGCAACGTTTTTTTCATTCGCTGAAGGGTAAGGTTCTGGGTTTGTGAAATGAATAATAAAAAAGCTGACAGTGCGGCAAATGGAAGATTAGACGTTTAGGGGTTGTGTAAAAAGTCTTCATATGCAAAAAGTTATCTGTGTAACTATTAAATACCTTTGGGGTGATTGTTTTATTGCTTAATTGTTAAATTGTTGTTTTACAGTGTGTTAATCTAACAATTAAACAATCAACTAAAATTACTTGATTACACATTAGAATTTCATTTATTTATACCCTTTTTACACAACCCCTAAACGTTTGACCTCAAATGAGCATTACATTCTCTACACCGCTAAAAATTTAATTATTCTTACTGGCGTTGAATAAAAATTCTTTTTCGGCACTACTCAAGCTCTCGTATCCGCTCTTTTTAATTTTATCCAAAATCGTATCAATTTTTTCCTGGTGCGATAAATCCACGCTGTCGGAAGCTGCATTACCTTTGGCTTTCTTTTTATTTGGATTTTTGTAAGCCATTCTAGGCCCTTTCTTTGCTTTAGCCATTTGGGGAACCCCCTTGAAAAAATTCGTGATTTTATTAAAAGTATTATTCACAGGAACGGACAAATCGGCCCCTTCTCGCAATTTTAAAATAAAAAACCAGCCAAATAAAGCGCCGCCCAAATGAGCTACGTTTCCGCCCGTGTTATTCAAATCGGCAATACTCATCACACTTAACAAAACGACAATGGCGGCAATAAATTTTAGTTTAACATCGCCTAAAAATAGCAGTCGAATGATGTAATCTGGCGAAATAACCGCCGCCGCCACAACGATTGCATTGACGGCACCCGATGCACCGTAAGCGTAGTTATGGTTGTCGTAGGCTACGTTCGCAAACACAATGTAGGAAAGCGCTCCAGCTAATCCACCCAAAATGTAGAGGGGTAAGATGCGTTGGTCGCCAATAAAATCACCCACGATACGTCCAAACCAATAGAGAAAAAGCATATTCCACAGAATGTGAAAGAAGTTAAAATGGAGGAACATATGGGTAAAGAAGACCCAGGGATGGGTCAAATTGAACAGAATATCGCTGGAAATAGAGAAAAAATTAGAAAAATCATCAAAGGCCACGCCAAAAGAGGGGTCGCCACCGTGAATGCCTCGGAGAATTAGTTTCACTAAATAAACAAAAAGGAAGAAGCCCACATTGACTAAAATGATGCGGGTGACCATATTACCGTAAGAAAATTCCTTTTTTATATCTTTCCAAATTGAATCTAACATTGCTTAATCCGTTTTTACTAACAAACTCTATTTTGACCTACCCCGCATTGTTTCTCTCTTCACATAACTTCTCTTAATTCCAACGATTATTATCGAATTGTGTTTTCTTCCAGTAGAAGAGAATCAGGATACCAAATAGGGCACCACCCAGATGGGCAAAATGGGCTACATTATCACCACCTGATGGATTAATCCCCATGGCTAATTCGTAAATCATCAGTAAAGGAACAAAGTATTTTGCTTTCAGTGGTATTGGAAAAAATTCGGTTTCGGGGAATAGCAGTCCAAAGGCTAACAGCAACCCAAAAATCGCTCCCGACGCACCGACCATAGGAATGTTCGCAATGCCCTCGTAGTAACCATTAGCTAGGCTATTGATAAAAGCAATGCTTGCTTCTTTGGCCTGTGGCACATTTTCTTTCAAATTTAACGCAATTTCTCGATATTGCTCTTGACCATAGCTAGTTAGGATACCCTTTAAGTCTTCGTAGCTATTAAAAAAATTAAAGTAATTACCGTGTGTAGGATTGGCTTGATAGGCTGAAACAGCGCTTTGCAAGGCTTGGATTTCGTAAAAATGCGCACAGGTGTGTAAAAAAGCCCCCCCTAAAGCACAGAACAAATAAAACAATAAGAACTTTTTAGGGCCCCACATATCTTCTAACATTCGTCCGAACATCACCAGGGCAAACATATTAAAAATAAGATGCCGAAGATTGCCGTGCATAAAAAAATGTGTCACGACTTGGAAAGGTTGAAATTTGGGAGAAGTAGGATAGTGTAGTGCGAAGAAGTCTAAATGAATAATCTGGTCGGCTATGAAAACCAATACATTAATGATTAATAGATGCTTGACAACTTCGCTAATTCTAAACATATTTACAGTATCCTAACTCCTTAATGAAATCTATAAATCCAACTAGAAGACCCCAAATTTAACTAGAAAACAACTTATCAAGTTCATCCAAATCGTAAGTTATGAAACAATTTCGACCAAATGGACTTTTGAAGGGCGTTTCGCACGCAAAAAGCTGGTCAATCAACTCTTGCATTTCAGTTATAGTCATCGACTGTCCCCTTTTCATAGCTGCACTTCTAGCCATCGACCGAGCAATTTTTTCATTCATGCCCAAATCTAATTCCACGTTAGATTGGTACTGTTCTAGAAGCGTTTCAATGAGTTGCTGTTCGTCCGTCGTTCCTCGCCAATCGGCTGGCATTCCGTGAATGACAAACTGCCCAGATTCTTTTTCTTGAATATCAATGCCCAACAGGTTGATGGGTTGCAGAATCTCTCGCAACATTGGCACTTGACTAGGTGCAATCGTCACGGCTTTCGGAAATAGTTCTTTCTGAGTAGGCGCCTGTTGGTCTTTCAGCATAAATAAGTAGTGCTCAAAAAGAATCCGTTCGTGCGCTGCTTGCTGGTCAATCAGCAAATAGCCCGATTTGATATGGCTAACAATATAGCGGCTGTGTATTTGATAAGGCGGCTTTTGATTGGTCACTAAACCCATTTCACCATTACCAATTTCGGGCTCGCTCGACCAAGCACTTTCAATCGTAATGGCTTCCGAAGTACTATCCTCTTCGTCAAACATATCGAGACCGTCGTAGAGCTTTCGCCAATTGTTTAAGTTGTTAGCTTCTCGACCGCTGTCTTCAATTCCACCAGAAGGGGAGTAATTACCAGTCGTACTACCACTTGGCTGAGTAGTGGTGTTGGCATTCATCCGATTACCCGAAGCGGAAGCCAATGTTGGTCGAGATAATCCCACTTCGCGGTCAAAATCGAGCATTGGCGTAATGCTATTTTGCCCCAATGCGTGTCGAACCGCTACCTTTAAATAATTGTAAACCAATCGTTCGTCGTCAAACTTTATCTCTTGCTTCGTCGGGTGAACATTGATGTCAATTCGGTCTGCTTCCATTTCGATAAAGATGGCGTATAAAGGATAGGTATCTTTTGGAAGCAAATCTTCGTAGGCAGCCATAACGGCGTGATTCAAATAGGCACTTTTAATAAACCGATTATTGACAAAAAATAGCTGCTCGCCCCGTGTTCTTTTAGAAAACTGAGGTTTACCGACGTACCCACTAATCCTAATCACATCCGTTTCTTCCGTAATAGGCACCAATTTTTTATTCACGTTACTGCCCCAAATACCCACTAACCGTTGGCGCAAATTGCCCGACGGTAAGTGAAAAACTTCCGCATTATTATGGTGTAGAGAAAAGAAAATATCCGGGTTGGCAATGGCGACCCGCTGAAATTCATCCATAATATGGCGCATTTCTACGGTATTCGACTTCAAAAATCGCCGTCGAACGGGTACGTTATAAAAAAGATTTTTGATGGCGATGTTCGTTCCCGTTACGCACTGACAGGCTTCCTGCGTCTTTAATTCCGACCCTTCGATGATTATTTTGGTACCCAACTCATCAATTTGCCGACGGGTACGCATTTCAATGTGAGCGATAGCCGCAATGGAGGCAAGGGCTTCGCCACGGAAGCCCATCGTTCTAATGGCAAATAAATCTTTCGAGGCCCGAATCTTGGAAGTGGCGTGCCGTTCGAAACACATTCTAGCGTCCGTTTCGGACATCCCGCAGCCGTTGTCAATCACTTGAACGAGCGTTTTGCCCGCTTCTTTGACAATCAATTTGATGTTCGTACTTCCCGCATCAATCGCATTCTCCAGCAATTCTTTGACCATCGAAGCGGGGCGTTGAATCACTTCGCCCGCCGCAATCTGGTTGGCAATAGAATCTGGTAGAAGCTGAATTACATCAGCCATATATACATTTCGTTTTTGCTAATTTACTAAAAGGTAAAGTTGATTTTGTTTGTTGTAAAAGTAGGGATAAAATGGGCGAATGACAATATTTTTATTTTGTAAACTTCAATCTTCTAATCTCTTATGTTCCTTCTAGCAAAAACGAACCCTCTTCTATGGTTACTGTTTGGTAGTAGGCTAGTAATTTTATAAAAAACGCACTATACTATTTCAAGATGAGCAAGCGGTAAGAGTTTTTTTAAAAAGCCTTCAATTCTGTTTGAATTTGATACTTTTTTCTGCGACAAATTGATTGATTTTCGATTTCTAAATTAGGTAGGTAGGTTTCTAATT
>JBCCQK010000157.1:0-15212 GCA_039024375.1 Bacteroidota bacterium | reverse complement strand
AATTTTTCTCAACAAAAGTGTTTCCATCTCTTCTAGTGCTGGAACCACTGATTTACACGGAATAAAACTCAGTATTAAGACCTGCGAATATCGCTATCCCCACCAAATATTTCATTTAATAACCCATATTAATTGATTTTTGAATCATTTGTCCTACATTCGGGCGAGGAAAAAAAGCAATTTTGCTTCACTGAACTATTTAACAAACATTGAACTTTAGGGAGTTCGCAAAAAATAACCTACGCATCTTTCTAAAAATTTGAATTTTCTCTTCGCTGATTTTTTTCTAAAATAACCCGCTATTCTTCGAAAAAATCGCCTTGATAAAATCCAAATTTTCTACGAAATCTTGCGTAGTTTATTTATTTCCTCATCCCTTACTATCTGAAAAAACAGAAAAATCATTTAAAACCAATCGTAACTATTCAGAACCGAGAGCAGAGAGTAGGGAAATTAAACGTATGAAGTTGATGTGTGAGAAAAAGCTAACAATTTTGTCAATTGTCGCTCCGGTTAAGTCTCTATTCTCTCAACGAAGTGGTCTCTATTCTGAACAATTACAACCAACTTTACTAAACAACAAAAACCTTGGAAGAAATCAGAATTGACGCCCACCAGCATTTCTGGTACTACAGTCCAACCAAACACGATTGGATTGACGATTCGATGTCCGTTATCAAAAAAAACTTTTTACCCGAAGATTTGGAAGTACTTTTTCAAAAAAACGGTATAGATGGGTGCATCAGCGTACAGGCTGACCAAACCGAAGCGGAAACCGAATTTCTGCTCACACTTGCCGAAGAATACGATTTTATCAAGGGAGTCGTCGGTTGGGTCGATTTGCGAGCGCCGAGTTTGGAAGAACGGTTGGAACACTTTGCCCAGTTTTCAAAATTAAAGGGCTTCCGTCACGTCGTACAAGCCGAACCTGACCCAAAATTCATGCTGCAAGATTCGTTTCAGTACGGTTTAGGTTGTTTGGAACGATACGGTTTCACCTACGATATTCTTATTTTCCCAACACAACTAGCGGCCGCTTTGGAGACGGTCAGAAATTTTCCCAGACAAAAATTTGTAATTGACCATATTGCCAAACCTTATATCAAAAAAGGAGCATTAGGAGCGTGGGAAGCCTATATGCGAGACCTCGGTCAGCAACCCAATGCTTGGTGTAAAGTGTCGGGTATGGTAACGGAGGCAGATTGGAATAAATGGACGTACGAAGACTTTCAACCTTACCTAGAAGTAATTTTTGAAGCCTTCCCAAGTGACCGAGTGATGTACGGTTCCGATTGGCCTGTTTGTTTGCTCGGCGGTGCTTACGAAAAAGTCAAGGAAATCGTCGAGCGGTTTACCCAAAATTTATCTCCCCAAAACTCGAAGCGATTTTGGGGCGAAAATGCCCTAGATTTTTATAATATTTAAGGGACAATTTTTGAATTCTCTTTCTATGTCATTCATCACCCATCATTCATCACTTATAAAAAAGAATGGATTTAAACCTAAAAGATAAAGTTTTCATTGTTACAGGCGGTTCGAAAGGAATCGGCGAAGGTATTAGCCGCGCCATTGCCGCCGAGGGAGGTATCGTCGTCATCGCCACTCGGTCTAAAGGAGCTGTAACCGATGATTTGGTCGCCGAATTCAAGGCGAACGGCACGGACGCCCACGCCATTTTTGGTGATTTGCAAGAAGTGGGCAATTGTAAAAAAGCCATTGAGGAAACCGTCGCCCAATACGGTCGAATCGACGGTATCGTCAATAATGCGGGCGTCAACGACGGCGCAGGGTTGGAAAGCGGCCCCGAGGCTTTCCGAAAATCTATCACCTTGAACCTTTTCCATTATTACGACTTGGTTCACTACGCGCTACCCTACTTGAAAGAAACGAAAGGCGCCATCGTCAACGTCAGTTCTAAGGTCGCTTTGACGGGACAAGGGGGTACTTCGGGCTACGCTGCGGCTAAAGGTGCCCAATTGGGCCTCACCAGAGAATGGGCCGCCGAGTTACTCCCCTACTCTATTCGGGTCAATGCGGTCTTACCCGCCGAAGTAATGACACCACTTTACCGAAAATGGCTGGATAATACCTTCGACAACCCCGCCGCCAAAGAAAAAGAAATTACGGCCAAAATTCCTTTGGAAAATCGTATGACTACCAAAGAGGAAATGGCCAACATGGTCGTTTTTCTTTTGTCGGACAAATCCGCCCACACCACGGGCCAATTTATGAGCGTCGATGGCGGCTATCTGCATCTGGATAGGTCGTTGACGTAGTTGTTACTGGTTATTGGTTATTCGTTACTTGTCAAGACGTACGAATAACAAATAACGGGTAACAAACTAATGTGGTCGTCAACCACAATGAATAGCTTGCCCGTATGGGATGGTTGATAAGTGATAGATGATAACTTTTGTACTTCGTAGGACGAATATTTTCAATTTAGGGATGAGGAATTAAATAAACTACGCAAAATGACGAGATTATTTTTTCGATTAGTTAGGCAAATTTTTTCAGCATAGCCTAGCTACGTTGAAAAAATTTAACGACGCTAATCGGAAAAAGAAACCGTCAGATGTGTAGGTTATTTATTTCGTCATCCCTTACTAAACATTAATATCATTCATCACTTATCATTCATCATCCATTTGGCGAAGACATTAGTATTTACTACGAATTAAAATCATTTATCACTCATCATTTTTTTGGCGAAGACAAATAACGAATAACAAATAACGAATTACCAACAAATATGAGTTCTACCACCAAAACACCCGTTGTTCCTAAAGATTTACTACTTCCTTTTATCCTCATTACTTCCCTTTTTGCACTTTGGGGGTTTGCCAACGACATCACCAACCCGATGGTATCCGCCTTCAAAAAGGTTTTGGAATTAAATAATACCCAAGCCTCTTGGGTACAAATGGCCTTCTACGGCGGCTATTTTACGATGGCTTTACCAGCAGCGATTTTTGCTAAAAAATATTCTTACAAAAAAGGAATATTACTCGGTTTAGCACTCTACGCCGTTGGAGCTTTATTATTTTATCCCGCTGCGGCCTACGAGCAGTTTATTTTTTTCTTATTAGCCCTCTACATTTTGACATTCGGTTTAGCCTTTTTAGAAACCACGGCGAATCCATTTATTCTAGCGATGGGCTCCGAAGAAACAGCTACCCAACGTTTAAATTTAGCGCAGGCCTTTAATCCCATTGGGGCATTAGCGGGCTTATACGCTGCCCAAAATTTCATTTTAGGCTCCCTGCAATCGGATGATTTAGACGCTAGTGGTAACCCCGTTTACGATACGCTTTCGGAAACAGCCAAAGCGACGGTGCGCAGTGCCGACCTAATGGTTATTCGAAATCCTTACGTCATCTTAGGCTTGGCAGTTATCGGTATTTTAATCCTAATTGCCGTCGTCAAAATGCCCGAAAATAAAGAGGTCGATACGGGCGAATCTGTCGGTGGTGCTATCGGTCGGATTTTTCAAAAAGCTAAATTTCGGGAAGGTGTTTTGGCGCAAATGTTCTACGTAGGCGCCCAAATCATGTGCTGGACATATATTTATCAATACGCTGAGACACTTGGAATTGACAATCGTTCGGCCGTTCCCTACGCCATGTCCGCTTTAGGAATTTTCTTGGCAGGCCGCTGGATTTGTACCTTCTTACTAAAGTATTTTAATTCGGGTCAACTCTTGATGTATCTATCGCTATTGGCCATTGTCTTTACCCTTGGCACCATTTTCTTAGAAGGCATGACGGGCCTCTACAGTCTAGTGATGATTTCCTTTTGTATGTCGCTGATGTTTCCTACTATTTACGGCATTGCCTTGGAAGGTATGGGCGACGACGCAAAGTACGGAGCCGCCTTTCTGGTCATGGCGATTGTAGGCGGAGCAATTATGCCCTTGGCCCAAGGAATGATTTTGGATATTGGTGGCTCGGGCTACACGGACACGCGCATTTTGGGCGTGCCCGAAGTGAACTTTTCTTTTGTTTTGCCGATGTTGTGTTTTGTAGTGGTGGCCTTGTACGGGTATCGAGTGTTTAAGGTATTTCCGCAAGATTGACAATTTCTACTTTTCCACTAGTTTCCTTATTTTTACGAAATGGAAAAGTTTTTTAACACGGCTGGACCGATTAAGCCCCGCTTGCACTACTACGTAGATACCAAAACTCGGTGGGACTTCGATAGTGTTCTGAATCTGATTCGGCAGGAAAAATATTTTATCCTACACGCTCCTCGCCAAACGGGTAAAACGAGCGGACTCATTGCCTTGATGCACTATTTGAATGAAACGGGGCAGTACGAAGCAGTGTACGCCAATATTGAGTCTGCTCAAGCGGCTCGGGAAGATGTTACCACAGCTATGAGAACAATTGCAAATAGCATAACTTCTTGGCATAAATTTTATTTAGAAAATTCACTCCTAACCGATAACAGGCTACGTATTGTACAGGAATCAGGCAGCCACGCTATCCTCACAAATTTACTAGAGTTTTGGGCAGAAAATGCAGAAAAGCCAGTAGTTCTACTACTCGACGAAGTAGATGCGCTCATTGGTGATACGCTCATATCTCTACTCCGCCAATTGCGAGAAGGTTACCCCAAACGTCCTCGGGCCTTTCCGATTTCCATCGTACTCTGTGGTGTCCGTGATTTGAGAGACTACCGCATCCATTCGGCCAACACCAAAGAAATTATTACGGGCGGTAGTGCTTTCAACATCAAGGCCGAATCGTTGCGCCTAGACAATTTTTCCAAAGCACAAATTGCCGATTTATACCAACAACACACTACCGCTACGGGACAAGTTTTTGAAGAAGGCGTATTGGATTTAGTATGGTACTACACCAAAGGACAACCTTGGTTGGTCAATGCCATAGCTTACGAAGCAACTTTCAACATGAAAGAAAATAGGGATAGAACTCGCCCCATCACCGTAGAAACACTAAAGGAAGCGAAAGAGCGCCTTATTCTAAGAAGAGATACCCACCTAGACCAACTGATTGATAAATTGCAAGAAAATCGGGTCATTAATGTCATCGGGCCTTTATTATCGGGGAAGGAACAAGTCGAACTTATCAAAGACGATGACTTGCAATACGTGATTGATTTGGGCTTAGTCGCCAAAGGCCCCAACAAAACCATTGCCATTAGTAATGCGATTTACAAAGAAGTCATTCCCAGAGAACTGACCTACACCACGCAATACACCATGCACCAACCGCAGGCGTGGTATTTGAACGAAGACGGTTCTCTACACATTACCAAATTGCTGAGTGCTTTCCAAGAATTTTTTCGAAAAAACTCCGAACATTGGCTGGAGCGATTTAACTACAAAGAAGCGGGTCCTCAATTGTTACTCCAAGCCTTTCTCCAACGCATCGTCAACGGTGGCGGCCGCATCGAACGAGAATACGGCTTTGGCAGAGGCCGAACAGATTTGTTCATCGAGTTTTTCTATCCGACGGGCAAGCAGGAAATTGTGCTAGAATTAAAAATCCTTTACAGTAATTTGGAGCAAACTATCGAAAAAGGAATTCAGCAAACTAAGCAGTATATGGACAAATGCGGCACCCAAGAAGGCCATTTGCTCATTTTTGACCGCCGCCCTAGTCAAACTTGGGATGAGAAAATTTGGCGAAAAGAAGTAGCAGGAATTACCGTTTGGGGCTGCTAAGGATTTGCCACCGAAACAATCACCGTTTCATCATCCTCAATCATCGAATCACCGATTGGGAAAACCAACAAATCGACCGTATTCGAACCCAACGGCATGGTAATGGTTCCTGTCTTTGCCGTAGAATTGTAGATGATGCAATTGGCGCCAGCGGCAATGCCGAAGTCGTCAGGGAGCGCAGTTCCGGTAATGGCAAAGTTTACTTCTAAAGGGCTTGAGTTATCACCTGTCCTTGTAAAACGATAAGTAAGAGCGATTTTTAGGTTTTCGGTGACGGGAGTTACAATATTTTCGACACTTACGGCAATCGAACTTCCATCAACGATATCACCTGTAAGTGTGGGAGCAGGACTGCCACTACAAGAAGCTAGACCAGTTGTCCAACCTGATTTTGGCGGTTTTACCCCAAAATCGTTTGAGTTGGTATAAGCAAATTCATTTCCTCCTACACTAAAAACCCATTGTGAAGTGCCTGAATCCCACTTGATTGAGATAATGTTATTAGCTGTATCTTCGTAAAAATTTTTACCGTTCAATACTGCCTCCATTGCCACTTTTCCTATCGCATCCATTGTGGCCTCACGACTGCGTTGCGCCGCACTATTTTCCTCTTCGTTCGGCACTAACGTAGGATTAGGGATACCTGTAATGGGGGTCTCGACAATATTCTTGCCGAGCGATGAAATCACTACCCGCTTTGGCGTGAAAACCTGGTTTCAAAATCACCGAATGACCGCCCGTGAAGATAAAAGCGGGATAATTATTGGGAGCATTATTCGTCACTTTCGGTTCGATGACCGCCGTAGAAGTCAACTGATAATCGGCTCTTTTAATAAAAGGCGTTTTGTTTAAAAAATTAGCATTGGCCACCGCCGCATCTACTTCGGTTTGGTTATAGGCGATAAATTCGTTACCGACTCCACCGGGGTTACAATCACAATCGTCGGGAATACCCGACCCGTCCGAATCTTCGCCGTCGTCTCCACCGATACACAAATCTACGCAGTCCTGTACCCCGTCGGGACCGCCATTGAAATCTTTATCGGGATTAAAATCAATCATTACTTCCGAAAAGCGACCACTACAAGCACCACTATTGATGGTCCATCTAAGGGTGTAAGCCCCTCCGAATACCCCCGTAGCGATCATCATTGGATTAGCCGTCGCACTGATACTCCCGCTACTCGCTGGATTTTGGTTACTAAAACTCCATTGTCCCGTGCTACCAGCGGGCTGATTAGCCGTTAAGTCAATCGTTGTACCACAAATGTTCGTGAAATTTTTTCCGTTAGACGTGATACTTGGATTATACAAAACAGTTAGTGTGGCACTTACACCCGTGATGATAACAGCGCAATTGTTTCCGCTTTGGATTTGGGTAATCGCAATCGTTTGGCTACCAACGGTTAATCCATCGACCATAAAGCTACCTGCTCCACTAACAAAAGCTACATTATTAGCCATTTGGTCACTACCGTTACCCACTTTGTACGTCAAGGTATAGCTGCCATCCGTCAAGGAAGTAGCGCCACTCAAATTAATGGTCGCCATTGTATTGACACATATATCATTGGCACTAGCTGTGAGGCCCGTTACGACGGGATTTGGATAAACCGTCAACGTTGCTTCATTGGAGGTGTCGGAACAAGTAATGGTCCCAGTTTGCTCGAAGACAATCATTCGGTAGCGATAAGTATTCTTGGCCGTTGGCGCATTAGTTAGTTTTAGATTTGTAGTCGTTGCATCACTAAATGGAGCGACGTTGCTGATATCCGTGTAAGTATTGCCGTCGGTCGATTCTTGCCATTTGTAGCTGAGCGTACCGCCTTCCGTTGAGGTGGCCGCCGCTGTAAAAGAAGTATCTTTGGTTTCGCAGATAGCAGCGTTGAGTGGTTGTGATGAAACAGTTGGTGCCGTTAGTACAATCAACATCGCCGATTCGGAGGTATCTTTACACTCCACACTACCCACTTTTTCGATGACAATCAAACGATATTCACTACTGTCTTCACTTATGCCGACGGTTGTCAGATTTAAAGTCGTGCTCGTTTCATTCGTTACATCGCCGAAACTGCCATCTTTGGGCTTCTTTTGCCATTGATAACTTAACGTGCCGCCTTCGCTCGCCGTGCCCATCGCCGTAAAGGCCGCTGCCCCGTTGACACACGTCGTATCGGGATTGGGATTGGTTATCGTTGGAGCCTTCAACACAATTAACATAGCCGATTCGGAGGTATCTTTACATTCCATTGTTCCTACTCTCTCCGTTACGATTAAGCGGTATTCGCTTTCGTCGTCCGCACTTGGCACTTCCGTTAAATTTAATGTCGTGTTCGTCTCTGAATTCATATCCGCAAATGAACCACTCTTGGGTTTCTTTTGCCATTTGTACGTCAATGCGCCGCCCTCACTCGCCGTCCCCATTGCCGTAAAATCCGCTGCCCCGTTGACACACGTCGTATCGGCACTTGGATTGGTTATCGTTGGCGCCGTTAGCACAATTAACGTCGCTGCCGCCGATGTGTCTTTACATTCTAACGTTCCTACTTTTTCCGTTACAATTAAACGGTATTCACTTTCGTCGTCGCCACTTGGTACTTCCATCAAATTCAATGTCGTACTGGTTTCACTCATTATATCGGCGAAACTACCATTCTTAGGCTTCTTTTGCCATTGATACGTCAGTACACCGCTTTCGCTTGCCGTTCCCATGGCCATGAAGTCCGCTGCCCCGTTCACACATGTCGTATCAGGATTTGGATTGGTTATCGTTGGAGCCGTTAGCACAATTAAGGTCACCGCAGCAGACGTATCCTTGCATTCTACCGTCCCTACTTTTTCCGTTACGATTAAGCGGTATTCGCTTTCGTCGTCCACGCTTGGCACTTCCGTTAAATTTAAGGTCGTGCTCGTTTCCGAATTCATGTTCGCAAACGAACCACTCTTGGGCTTCTTTTACCATTGGTAGGTCAATGCGCCACCTTCGCTGGCCATAACGGTAGCAGAAAAACTAACATCGCCATTGACACACGTCGTATCGGGATTTGGGTTAATAATTGTTGGTGCTTTTAGTACAATTAGGCGCTCCGCATTGGTCGTGTCCTTTACTTCAAAGGTACCTATTTTTTCAGTAATAATAACTCGATATTGGCTGCTATCCATACTGGCCGTTACGCCCGTTAGATTTAAGGTAGTGGTGACAATACCGTTATAAATTGCCCCATTTGATAGGTTATTGAAATTGACTCCGTTATCCACAGATTCTTGCCAGAGGTATTCCAGGTTTCCTCCATTACTGGCAGTTGCTGCTACGGAAAAACTAGCCGCCCCGTTTTGGCAAGTAGTATCTGGATTAGGCTGGCTGGTAATAGCGGGTGGAGTTAGCTTGTTTAGTGCTCCCATGGACGTAGCGGTTTTCAGAAAATCAGCCGCATCATTGTCCGTATCCGAGCCATTAGGAATCCTTTGTACACTTTCATCATTATTGCCAGTCGCATTTCCATCGGGCGCATTCCCACTGCCACCGAGAACAACGGCATCTACAATCACCCCTGCGGGGTCCTTTAGGTTAATAGTAATAGAGTTGTTCATCGCACCCGAGCCCATCGGGTTACCCAATACTAAAAAATCACCCGTTACGGAATTGGTAAACGTTCCTCCACCCGTAGAAATATAATTGGAAGTTTGAAAGGCCCCCGAGTTCGTCAAATCGCCCATAATATCCGAACCATATAGTAATTCAATCGTCCATCCTGTAAAGTCAACATTTGCACTTTTTACAAATAATTCTAACCATTCGTCGGTACCGTCCGAGATAGTACCGCTACCGAGCGTTCCGTTAAAATCATTTCCACCCCAATCTTGCTGAGGGTCAGTAACTACTTCGTTTATCACGACATCTACGGTCGAAAAATTCAAGGTCGTTTTGTCATTAATACCAGCGTAGGAATTTCCTACTTCATCATCAAAAGCTGTAGCCGCAATTTCTAAGTAATAGCCTGTACCTTTTTTAAAATTATTAGTGGGATTAATGGTCACTTCGGCATTATTAACACTGGCACTCCCTACCGCTATAGTCTCAAAAATCATATCATCATCCGTCTGTTTTATAAGTATATTACCCGTTCCCACAAATACGTTTCGACTAAAGGTTAGTACAATATTTTGACTGAGCGTTACATTCGTTGCGTTGTCCATTGGATTACTACTGACTAGGGTTAGGGTAGTAGTTTGAATAGTAAAGGTCTCCCCCGTATTAAAATCACCATCTCCCTCCGTAGCACCTCCAAGTTGAGCGGTATTATTTACGGTACTGACAATGGTATTGTCATCATCCACATCAAGTCGTAGGGTTCCATCTCCAATGATATTCGTAATAGATACCTCGTAAATCGTATCGTTGCTGGTGGTAGGTGTTCCAATCATACCATCAACTGTCCCCGTTTTGGTCAAGATAAAGTCGCCCGCATCCAAGCCAGAAACGGAAGTATTAAAGGTAACTGTAAAAGTCAAATTATTAGCATTAGTCGGATTGGTCGAGCCCACTTTTCGAACAATGGAAACTACTGTCGGGAAGTCGTCATTAGTGATAGTTCCCGTAGCAGAATTGGGGGTACCGATGGTATATTGGGCCCATGAAACGGTATTTGCCGCACAGAAGATAATAATGATAAGAACGACTCTTGTAAATTCTTTCATGATAAATTTATTTAGCGAGGTTTAGACATTAAGGATTAGCTATTGTTAAAATAACCGTTTCATTGGCTTCTACAGCGGTATCGCTTGTAGGCGAAATCGTCATTATAGCCGAAGGCATTCCATCGGGAATCACCACTGTCCCCGACGTAGTGGTAAAAGTAGTGGCTCCCGATTGGGTATAATCGACGCCAAACGTGGCCGTTCCACCTACGGTAAAGTGGATGGTCAAAGCCCCCACGTTAACGCCCATTCTGGTGAAGGTAAAAACAAGGTTATTACCTGCATTTTCTACCACACTACTCGGAGCAGTTGCTACGGAAATAGAGTTCAGCCCTTGTCGGACGGAAAAAGCACCTACTGCCGTCAAACCAGACCTAGTTACCGTATAAGGATTGCTGCCCGAAGCACCAATAGGAATTGGGGTTTCCCACGCACTGCCGTACCGACTTATAGTAGCTAATCTACGGTCAAAAGACAGTTCTTCCGAGGTATTCCATTGAGTCGTCACAGTTAGATTACTTCCGCCAGTAGTTTCTTCGTTCACTAACCATGTTCTATCTACGACCTTACTAGTTTCGGCCGCCCCCGTCGTTCCACTGGTCAATACTTCATCAATCATTCGAACGCCGTAAGTATCCGACGTACCCTCGTTTTTTAAAATAAGAGGATTGTAATTCGCGTTGCCCACAGGAAAAGTAGTATTGCTGTTGGCTACCTGTTGCAAAAGCGTTCCCGTCCCGTTGGTCTGTACGTACTTATCAGCCGCAGTATTGGTAATACTCGCTCCGTTGTTGAGGGTGCAATGATGGTTACCGAGCGCTAACTTTCCTTGGGCAAACCGAAGCGTATTCACAATTGAGATAGTGCCATTTAATTGGACATCGTTGCTATTTTTATCAATCACCAGTTCGTGAAATTGGCTCGTTCCCGTTCCTCCCAATTTTGAGTTCGCTGTACTAGCCGTTCCCGTCATTTCTACCGTTCCAGCGGTTGCCAAAAAGCTCCCTTTTACGGTAAAATTGGCGTCCTTCACGACTAGGTTACCTCCTTTTTGGATGGCTTGGCCGTTGCTCAAAACGATGTGGGTTTGGGCAAAGGCCAAAAGAGGAAATAGCAGCAGTATTGGTAATATATACTTCATTGGATTATTTTTAAAATAAACTGGATGGATTGGCAATTACGGAGCGGATGACCACTCCTGTACTACCAGCAGTAGAAGAGTTAGGGGTACCATCTCCACCATCTCCACTACCAAAAAAACCATTGTTAGACCCTCCTGCACCAGGATTCCCTCCATTTACCTGAATAGTTCCTGCAACTGTACTGGCATTACCACTAATAAAGTGTACACAACCACCACCGCCGCCGCCGCCACCAGAATACTCAGTACTTCCAGAGTCCCCTCCATTGCCACCGTTTGCCGAAATAGTCTTTTGTTTGAGGTGAAAGGAAAACTGGATTTATAAGAGGGTAACCAACCGCATGGACAAATAGACCCACTATTTACAGATTTGGCACATAGGTCTGCTTCTAATAAACCTCAATCGCGCGATGGAAAAGTTCCTACCAACGCAATACACCAATTGACCGCTTGGTAAGGCATCATATTATTGACAGATTGTCCGTTGCTTCTAGTTTGTCCTGACTTGATAATTATCGTTCCCGTATTGTTTCCCACTCCCGCTTTCGTTGTGTAGTTAACGACTTCATTATTTATACCGGGCGTTCCAACCGTAAAGTCGTCATCATCTTCGGCCGTACCAGAAATAGTAAAATTAACGGTCAAATCACTCGACGGAGCGGGATTAACGGTGAAGGTATAGTCTAAAGTGGAAGCGCTATTTTCAGTGGCCGAAACGGGCGCAACGGCTACGCTTACCGTCGGTTGAACCGCCGTTTTTTGAGCAAACTCAATCAAAGTTCCCGCACAAGATTGACCGCTATTGTTAATGTTGTAAGTAAAAGTGGGGTCACCCGCCGTGGCATTTAAGTTGTAGGAGGCATAATAATACCCTGCACCGTCCATCCCCGAATCAGTGTGCGTATTGTCCGCAATGTATATTCCTCCCCAATCAAATTGTTTGACGTTATCTTCCCCGAAAAAGGCGAATAATAAATTACCCGCCGTTACTCCCGTTAGGCTTACCGCTATTTGACCATTATTTGTTACTCCTGTTGGTATTCCTGCCGAAGCGGTTTGTTTAACAGGAGTGCTTTGGTCAATATTTTGGAAAGACATTCCACCGAGGGTGTAATAATTATCCAGCCCCGTGACGGCAATATCGCTCGTAATTGCCGCACCGCTGCCTAAAGCCAAGTAATAGACAAATACCTTAGCGTCGTAGGTTGTATTGAAATTATCTGTTGCCTCACTAGCTTTAGTCAATGTCAAACTATTGTAGGTGACAGTTGGCGTATTAGTCAAATCATCCGTACCAATCAAAGCAACCAATAATCTATCATTACCCGTCGGAACGACTACTTCTACTGAGCTACTCGGACCGTTCGAATTGTTAGCAGCAGCATTACTGTCAAAAGTTACTTGGGCATTTAGCGGACCAGTCCAGCAAACTAAAACAGTAATCAGAGTAAGAAAAGATATATTACAACTCATTTTAAAGCATAATTTAGTTAAGGGAATTGGAAAAGAATAACCTACTTAGCAAATTGACGAAGGCATACTCCGGTGACCCCACCAATTAAATAGATTAAAATTTACCAGGTCCCTAAAACGTGAAGAAACCTAAAACGTGATAGGCGCATACCCCTCTAATCAACAATAAAACATATTGTTATTTCAATCAAAACCCATCAGTGTTTTTTGTATAAAAGCCTTATGATTCTCTTGGGTAAGCCAAACCTTTATTGAAAAGAGTTAAAGTTCGATTTATCAGCTTTGGGAAGTATATTTGAGATAGAATTAGACATTATCCAATGGAGTCCTTACTTTGTAAAGTTAACTTTCGTAAATTAAAAAAAGAAAGAATCCTACAAAAAATCGGCGAACGGTTGGCCTGTTTCCTTGAATGGTCAAGATTATACGGTGAATGGTTTTTATAAGTGTTTCCGAAAAAAAACTTTTGTTGTTCAAAAAATACATTCAATTTCTATTTTTTTAATCCTAAAATAGCTTCCTTTGAAAAGTACACTTTTTAACTTGAGTGCTGGTTTCAAAAATTTGAAAACTAAAATCGAGTCAAAACGGTGTTTACGGAGTTGCCGAATACTAAAAAATAGTTCTAATAGGTTGGGTACAACTTTTATTTTAAAAACACAGGAATATGAATACCATCAATTACTCGGATACGGATATTGTAACAGCCATCAAAAGGGGGGGTAGAAACCGACAGGAGGTCATTCGTTTTCTGTACGGACAAAAGGATTTGAAAAGTAAAATCATCCAGTTTGTCCAACGAAACAGTGGTAATTTCCAAGACGGACAAGATATATTTCACGAAGGTATTATCGTACTCGACCGAAACGTTCGTCAAGGAAAATTTAAGATGGAAAGCTCCGTCAACGGGTACTTATTTTCCATTTGTCGCTTTCTATGGATGAACCAAATCCGCAAACACAGCAAAACGTCTTTGACGGAAGATAATAGTCGTTTGGATGAGGTCGAAGAAGGTACCCCCGAAACGCAGCTATTCAGCGACGAACAAAAAAATATTCTCCGACAGTTGATGAGTAACCTCGGCGAACGCTGCCAGAAAATCTTAGAACTTTGGAAATTATCCTACTCCATGGAGGAAATTGCCAAAGAACTCAAGTTTAGTAGCGCCGCTATGGCTAGAAAAAATAAATATCGCTGCCAGAAGTCTCTGATGGATATTGTGGGGCAACATCCAGAATTAGTGGCGGGGTTGAGGTAGGCAGGTGAAAAGGTAAAGAGGCTAAAAGGTAGAAAGGTCTCACCTCTTAGCCTCTCAACCTATCCACCTATTAACCTGCAAAAAAGACACAATTATGAAAGAAGAATTATTAGACAAAATCGAAGCCTATCTGAACGGAGACATGACACCCAAAGCGGAGGCGGCGTTCGATGCAGCAATAGAAAAAGATGCGGAATTGGCGGCGGCCGTTGATAATTTTGGCGTGGCGAACGATGCCTTGGAGATATTAATAGAAGATAATTTGCGGAAAGAGTTGGAGGCGATGAGTCAAGAACAGGCGTCCAGTAGCAATGTGGTGTCAATAAACAAAAAACAACCCGTTGCCCGAATGCGGAATTTACGGACATATTTGGCGGCGGCAGCAAGTGTGGCTTTGTTGGTGGGTTTTATTGGTTGGAATTGGGCGAGTTCTAATTTTACGAATAGCGCCTTGAGCAACGAATTTTCAAGTGAGTATCAGATGCCCAACGTTCGGGCGGGAAATTCGGTAGTGAATGCTTTTGCGGATGGAATCAATGCTTATAACGCCCAAAATTATGCCGAGGCCAATCAATTCTTTTCGAGTGTGGTGGTCGACGACCCACGTTACGCCGAGGCCCAATTCTATCTCGGGCATACGCTTTTGGCACAGGAGAAAGCCGCCGAAGCGGCCCAGCAATTTCAAAAAGTGGCTTTCCCTGGAACGGCTGGTCGCTTCGCGGGCTCGCTCGGAGTCTCGAAGACCAGGGTCGCGCGGCCGAGGCGGCCCAGGCCGCACGGGACTTCGCCCGTGCCTGGCAGCACGCCGACGTGACGATCGAGGGCTCCCGCTTCTGAGCCCGATGTCTCCGCCTCACCGCGAGGCGGAGACGTCCTTTCTCGATCTCTTTTTCGAGAGAGCGGCGGTGAACGGCTAGGGTCGGACCGTGCCTGTCGACTCCTCCAGCTCTCTT
>JBCCQK010000156.1:0-15540 GCA_039024375.1 Bacteroidota bacterium | reverse complement strand
GATGACGGGTAGTAATACTTGTGATTCCGTTATTGTGCTGACTCTATCTATTTTAGATACCGTTCAGACACTAATCAGCGAAACTATCTGTGAAGGGGAAACTTATACTTTCGACAGTCAAAATTTGACCACCGCAGGAACTTATCAAGCGACTTTAACGGGGGCGAATGGCTGTGATAGTTCGGTCGTCTTAACTTTAAATGTGCTACCTAACGTCGAAACGCCAATCGCTCAAGCTATTTGCGCAGGCGATAGCTACACGTTTGATGGTCAGACTCTAACCGCCACAGGAACATACAGAGACACGATGACGGCAGCAAATGGATGTGATTCTGTGATTGTCTTAACCTTAAATGTTTTAGATACGGTTCAAACGCCAATCAGCCAAGACATTTGTACAGGTGATTCCTATAATTTTAATAATCAAGACTTAGCTGTTGCAGGTGCTTATCGAGATACCATGACCGCAGCGAATGGTTGTGATTCTTTCATCGTCTTGACGCTGAATGTAATTGATGTAATTGAAACGAATTTGAATGAGGAGATTTGTGAAGGAGAGAGCTATACTTTTGACGGCCAAGCCTTAACGACATCAGGCACTTATCGAGATACGACAACCGCCGCAAGTGGATGTGATTCCATTACCATTCTAACCCTAGATGTAATGGAAAAAATGGAAACGGCTATTAGTGCATCTATTTGTGATGGGGATAGCTACGCTTTTGATGGTCAAACCTTGACCGCCACAGGCACTTATCAAGATACACTAACCGCAGCAGGTGGTTGTGATTCCATCATTATTTTAACTTTAGATGTTTTACAACCCGTTCAAACGGTGCTAACCGAAGAAATCTGTGATGGTGATAGTTATACTTTTGATAATCAAGATTTAACCATCGCAGGCACTTATCGAGATACGCTGACAGCGGCAAATAGCTGTGACTCAATCATTGTCTTAACCTTGAATGTGGTGGACGAAGTAACCACTGCGTTGAGTGCAGCAATTTGTAGCGATGATACTTATATATTTGATGAGCAAATCCTAACTACTACGGGTGTCTATATAGACACATTGACCGCAGCAAGTGGTTGTGACTCAATTATTACTTTGACTTTGACGGTTAATCCAAGCACCACGGCTACAGTTGCTTACGAAGGCTGTGAAAATGATGGATATAGCGTAACCGTTGGTGGAACTATTTATGATGAGAATAACCCAACGGGTACGGAGGTACTAACCAATGCTAATGGTTGTGATTCCACGGTAACGGTTAATTTAGTTTTCAACGAACAAAAGGCTAGTACCATTACTTACGAAGGTTGTGTCGAAGATGGGTACGAAGTAGTCGTAAATGGCATTCCATATAGTGAAAACAACCCAAGTGGTACGGAAGTATTGACGGCTGCTAATGGTTGTGATTCCATAGTTACGATTAATTTAACTTTCCAACCATTATCTACTAATGCTTGTGGTAAATTTGATTTAGCTTTAGAAAAATCAACGGATTCTACGGTTGTTCGATTGGGAGATTTGGTAGTTTACCAAATCCAAGTGACTAACGAAGGAACGGTCGATGCTTATAATATTGGCATTTCGGATTTCATTCCTACTGGAATGAGCCTAGCGGATGAAAACTGGACGGCAACCGGGAACGTTGCACGGTTTAATACGCCGATTGTTTTCTTACCAGCAGGAAGTGACTATAATTTATACATCACTTTAAAAGTAAACGATGACTTTACGGGTACTTCTTTGCGAAATATCGCTGAAATTAGTACCGCAGATGATGATAATGACCCCACCAATACGCCGCCAACGGATGAGGATTCTACGCCAGACGAAGATCCTACCAATGGTGATGAAGATGACGATGACGATGCAATTGTTACGGTAGTCCCCGAAAATAATGACATTTTTGACTTGGCATTAATCGAAACCTTAGCACCAGGACAGGAAGGCATGGTGCGCCCAGGCGAAATGGTCGATTTTAAAATTACGGTTTTCAATCAAGGGACTTTGCCCGCTGAAACGATTGAAATCACTCAATATTTACCAGAGGGCTTGACCTTAAATGTAGCTAATACTCAAGGATGGACAGTAGTCAACGATAGTACCATTACCATTACTTTAAATGCGGGCGAAGAATTGCCAGCAGGTGGTTTGGCAGCGGGTGAAATGTATATGCTCTTCATTCAAACCGTCGTATCGGATGATTTATCTTCGGGTAAGTTGACGGCTCGGGCCGAAATTAGTGATGATGGTGGTAATAATGACCAAGATTCTACCCCTGATGATGATAGAACCAACGATGCAGGAGGCATTCCAAATACCAGTACGGACGACGTGAGTGACCAAACGCCTCCGACGGACGAAGATGACGAAGACCCTGTACAAATTATGCTCTTAGAGTTTGATTTAGCCTTAACCGAAGAATTGATTACAGAAGAACCGGTTGCACCCGGTGACGAAGTAACTGCCAAAATTAAGGTCTTTAATCAAGGCGATATACCCGCAGACAATATCAAGTTGTTTGCCTATATTCCAGCAGGTTTGTCTTTAGCTGATAGCGAATGGACAGAGATGGACGATTCTACCGCCATGCGTACTTTAACCATTACTGGTGGTTTACAACCAGACGAAATGACGATGGTTGAAATTGATTTTGTGATAGACGAAGACTTCATGGAGGACATTTTGATTACTTATGCGGAGATTAGTGATGCTACTGATGAAGAAGGAAATCCAGTAACGGATATTGATTCTACACCTGATGACGATAGAACGAACGATACGGGCGGAGAGGTCGATACCAATACGGATGACCAAATCTTTGCTACCCCACCAGTAGATGAAGATGACCACGACCCCGTGAAAATACCCGTTAGGCAAGTTTTCGATTTAGCATTGGAAAAATGTACAGATTCAACGGTCGTTAACTTAGGTGACTTGGTAACTTACCAAATTAAAATTACCAATGAAGGTACAGTTGATGCCTACCGAATCAATATATCTGATTTTATTCCGAACGGAATGTCTTTGCAAGATGCAAATTGGACAGCTACGGGTAATATCGCTCGATACAATACACCGATTGCTTTCTTAGGTACGGGCGCACAAACAACCATCGAAATCACCTTGCAAGTAAACCCAACTTTCACCAGTAGCAGTTTGGTCAATTTTGCAGAAATTAGCTTGGCCGATGATGATACCAACCCGACAAATACGCCACCAACGGACGAGGACTCTACGCCAGACGAAGACCCGACTAACGAGGATGAAGATGATGATGATTCGGCGGTAGTTACGGTTACTCCACCCGATGTACTAACCGATATTTTTGACTTAGCTTTAATCGAAACCTTAGCCCCAGGTCAAGAGGGCATGGTACGGCCAGGTGAAACGGTCAATTTCAAAATTACTGTTTTCAACCAAGGTACTTTACCCGCAGAAACGATTGAAATCACTCAATATTTACCCGAAGGTTTAACCCTAAATGCAGCTAATGCACAAGGTTGGACAGCAGTTAATGATAGTACGATTACCATCACTTTGAATGCAGGCGACGAATTGCCCACGGGTGGATTAGCCGCTGGTGAAATGTACATGGTCTTTATCCAAACAGTTGTCTCGGAAGAGGTAGCTATGGGCAAATTGACGGCACACGCAGAAATTAGTGACGATGGCGCACAAGATGATCACGATTCTACCCCAGATAATGACAGAACCAATGATGCGGGTGGCGAGGTGAATACTAGTTCGGACGATAGAACAGACCAAGTTGCACCAGCCGATGAGGATGATGAAGACCCTGTCCAAATCATGTTATTGGAGTTTGATTTGGCGTTGACCGAAGAACTGATTACCGACGGGCCAATTGCACCAGGTGATAGTGTGACGACTAAAATAAAAGTGTTCAACCAAGGAGATATTTCTGCGGACTCTATTAAGTTGTTTGCCTACATTCCCGAAGGTTTGAATTTAGCTGATGATGCTTGGATGGTGATGAATGACTCTACCGCTATGTTGACCTTGACCGTAGCTGACGGCAACTTACCTACGGGTGGACTAGTGGCCGATGAGATGACGATGGTAACCATTGACTTTATCATCGACCCAAGCTTCACGGATACGGTACTGATTACCTTTGCAGAAATCGGTGATGCTACGGATGAAAACGGTAATCCCGTTACGGATGTTGATTCTACTCCTGACGGGGATAATACCAATGATGTGGGGGGCGAAGTAAACACGCCAACCGATGATGAGGTGGACGAGACGGCACCAACCGACGAAGATGACCACGACCCCGCAAAAATTGTAGTAGACCAGCGATTTGATTTGGCTTTAGAAAAATCGACGGATTCTACCATTGTTCGATTGGGAGACTTAGTGACTTACCAAATCAAAGTGACTAACGAAGGTACCATTGATGCCTACCGAATTGGCGTAACCGATTTCATTCCAAACGGAATGTCTCTACAAGATGGTAACTGGACGGCATCGGGTGACACCGCTCGATATAATACACCAATTGCTTTCTTAGCCGCAGGTCAGGAAACAACTATCGACATTACCTTACAAGTAGATGCAGGATTTACGAGTACAAGTCTAGTTAATATCGCAGAAATAAGTGCTGCCGATGATGATACTGACCCGACGAATACGCCACCAACGGACGAGGATTCTACCCCAGACGAAGACCCCACCAACGAGGATGAGGACGATGATGACCCAGCCGTTGTAACGGTACTGCCTCCAAGTGGCCCAACGGATATTTTCGATTTGGCCATTACCGAGACCCTTGCGCCGGGTCAGGAAGGTATGGTTCGTCCAGGCGAAACAGTTGACTTCAAGATTACCGTTTTCAATCAAGGAAATGTGGCCGCCGATACTATTAAAATCATGCAGTATCTTCCTGAAGGTTTGACTCTGAATACCGCCAATGCCCAAGGTTGGACAAATATGGATGATAGCACGGCGATGCTATTATTAACGGCTGGAAACGGCCTACCTGTAGGAGGATTGGTACCAGGTGAGATGGAGATGGTGATGATTCAAACGGTTGTTTCAACAACTCCTTCCAATAATAAATTAACGGCTTACGCCGAAATTAGTGATGATGGCGTGGAGAATACCGACATAGATTCTACGCCAGACGATAATAGAACCAATGATGTAGGAGGGGTGCCAAATACAGGTACAGATGATACAACCGACCAAATTCCACCAACGGATGAGGACGACCACGACCCTGTACAAATCATGTTATTAGAGTTTGACTTGGCGTTGACCGAGGAACTGATTACCGAAGGGCCGATTACACCAGGCGATAGTATCACCACTAAAGTCAAAGTATTTAACCAAGGAACGATTCCTGCGGATTCTATCAAGCTATTTGCCTATATTCCAGCAGGATTAAACTTGGCAGACGATGCGTGGATGACAATGAATGATTCTACGGCGATGCGCACCTTGACGGTAGCAGATGGCGATATTCCAACAGGCGGTTTAGTACCTGATGAAATGACGATGGTAACGATTGACTTTATCGTTGACCCAAGTTTCATGGATACTTGTTTGATTTCCTACGCAGAAATCGGCGACGCTACGGACGAAAACGGTCAGCCCGTAACGGATATTGATTCTACTCCTGATGGTGATAATACCAATGATGCGGGTGGTGAAGTCAATACTACTACGGACAACGAAGTAGATGAAACGGCACCTACGGACGAAGATGACCACGACCCTGTGAAGATTTTGGTAGACCAACGATTTGATTTGGCACTAGAAAAATCCACAACGGCTACGGTCGTTAGATGGGGTGATTTGGTCACTTATCAAATTAAGATTACCAACGAAGGAACGATAGACGCTTACCGCATCGGCGTAACCGATTTCTTACCAACGGGAATGTCTCTACAAGACGACCAGTGGACCGCATCGGGCGATACCCTTAGATACAACACCCCGATTGCTTACTTAGCTGCGGGACAAGTGGAAACTATCGACATTACTTTACAAGTAAATAATGGGGTTACTAGCACTAGTTTGGTCAATACGGCTGAAATTAGCTCTGCTGATGACGACGAAGACCCCGATAATACCCCACCAACGGATGAGGATTCTACACCAGACGAAGACCCCACCAACGAGGATGAGGACGACGATGATTCTACCGTAGTGACGGTCTTACCGCCAGCCGATGAAGACCCAACCAAGGTATTTGATTTGGCGATTGTTCAAACGCTTGCTCCCGACCAAGAAGGTATGGTGCGCCCAGATGAAATGGTTGATTTCAAGATTACCGTATTCAATCAAGGAAATGTGGCAGCGGATACTATCAAAATAATGGAGTATCTACCAGCAGGATTGACTTTGAATACTGCTAATTTACAAGGTTGGACGAGTATGGACGACAGCACGGCGATGATTCTATTGACCGCAGGAAACGGTCTACCCGTAGGTGGACTAGCTCCTGATAGCATGGTCATGGTGATGATTCAGACCGTAGTGACAACTGATGCACCTACCAATAAGTTAACTGCTTACGTTGAAATTAGCGAAGACGGGGTAAATAATGAGGATGTGGATTCTACGCCAGACGAGGATAGAACGAATGATACAGGTGGTGTACCCAATACTGGTTCGGATGATACCGTTGACCAAATTCCACCAACGGACGAAGACGACCACGACCCTGTACAAATCATGTTATTAGAGTTTGATATTGCCACCACCATTGAATTGATTACCGATGAAACCGTAATGCCAGGAGATAGTGTAACGGGTAAAATTAAGGTATTCAACCAAGGCGATATTCCTGCGGATAATATCAAGCTATTCGCTTACATTCCTACTGGAATGAGCTTAGCGGATGATGCTTGGACAGCGATGGATGATTCTACGGCGATGCTTACGCTAACCGTTACGGGAGGAGTATTACCCGATGAAATGACGATGGTAACGATTGACTTCATGATTGACCCAGATTTCATGGAAGAATGTATCACTGTTTACACAGAAATTGGAGGTGCTACGGACGAAAATGGTGATACGGTAACAGACGTTGATTCTACGCCTGATGATAATAGAACAAATGATGCTGGCGGTGAAGTAGATACTGCAACGGATAACGAAGTTAACGAAACGCCTCCAACAGACGAAGATGACCACGACCCCATGCAAGTATGCGTGAATCAGACTTTTGACTTAGCGTTGAAAATTGAATTAGCGCCTGATCAGGAACTGGAAATACTAAATGATGATACCGTTTGCTTTAATATTACGGTTATCAACCAAGGGACACAAGATGCTTACGATATTGGTATCGTAAACTATGTGCCCGAAGGCTTAATATTTGATGCTGGTTTTAACCAAGGTTTAGGCCATAACTGGCAATCAGATAGTACTTATGTCTTACCCGAATTACCTGTGGGGGAATCGGCTATTATACCTATCAAATTCTTGTCGGATGTTGAACTACTAGATTCTATTATTATAGATACGGCAGAAATCTATTTTGCAACTAATGAGGATGGGAGTACGGTGAATACATCCGATATTGATTCCCAAGCGGATGAGGTAAATGAGGATGTTATTGGAGGAGATAATATTACAAATAACGACCGAGGTGATGAAGATGACCACGATTTTGTTTACGTTATCCCACTCATGGAAGTGGACCCTATTGGTTTTATCTACGCCGACAAGACGGGTAAGATTATCAAAGGCGGTACAATTTCTGTATCGGCACCTCCAGGAGGAATTGTGTTTATGATTGAAGACGGTTCGGACGGTATGTACCAATGGTTTACGAACGGTGTACAGGGCGAATATACCATGACTTATACCCACCCAGATGGTCTGGTGATGAGTCCAAATTGTAACCCACAAACGGGTGTTTACGACCCCACAGGTAGAGATGGAGATGCTACGGATATGGACGGTGACGCAACAAATGGTATTATTCAATTGGGCACAGTCGATGTAACCTCGGATTCTCTATACTTACTGAATCCTACTTGTGGCAATAACCCCTATTACCTACGATTCTTCTTACAGTCGGGCGACCCCATCATTGACGGAAACAATCTCCCTATCGAAGAATCCTTCATTGGTTCGATTGTTTGTGATGATACCAATGGAAATGGACAACCCGATGCGGGAGAACTGGGTATTCCAAATGCACCCGTATATTTATACAACTGTTCGGATACCCTAAATCCAATTGATTCTACTAGGACCGATGCCCTCGGTAAATACGCCTTCGACGGCTTAAATGCGGGGAATTATATGGTACAATTCACAGCGCCCGATGGCTATCGACTACCCGTTGACGCCGTGCCGATGAACGTCATTGCCGCTCGAAACGGGTTCTCCGAATGTATTGCCCTAACAACGGGAGAATGTGATACGACGACTACGGTGTGTATGACCGCCTGTGCGAAGCCCGTTCCTACGATTTCGGCAAGCACCATTATCGAAGGCGAATCGGTGACGGTTAGCGTGACGGGTGGACCAGATTTTATTTGGTCTCCAAATACAGGTATCACCGATTCTGCAACTAGTACGGTTACCCTACAACCAACTACTTCTACTACGTATAGCGTCAAAATAGAAGATACTTTCGGTTGTTCGGATACTGTAAGCATTCCGATTCAAGTAACCCCATTAGAGGAGCATTTTGTACGAATTGCCAACCCTTGTGAGTGTACGACCGCCTCGATTAATGGGACACCTGTGTTTAACGATAGAATCACCATTTATTCGAGAACGCCCAACGAAAATTGGACTATTACGGAGAATAGTGGAATCTATTTAGCGGTTGGTTTAGCGCCTGTTGGTACTGCTTTCACGGCGGGTGGATTGGTTGATGGTTATTACACGTACACCTTACCCATTCAACATTTGGATGCTGCGGGGTACGCTGGTAAATTTAGCAATGGAACGAAAACGCTCGAAGCGAGCAATATTTGTTTTGCCAATCAGTCTTGTATAACTACCGTAGTGACGACTCCCGATGGCACACCTGGGCCACCAGTAACGGAAGAAGTACTAGTCATTCCTCCAGGAAGTACACCGCTAATTGACACCTTAGCGAACTGTGCAGGCACCAATTTCCGTTCGGAAGGAGCGGAAGATAATGTTTTGTACAAAGACACGACGGCCAGAAACAACGTCTTGACGGTCTGTGCTCAAAATAGCTGGCAATCTTTGAAGGTTACCTTCACTGACTTCGACCTGGCCGCTGGTGATACGCTCTTCGTTTTTGATGGAAAAGATACGTTGCAAAGTAAATTAATTGGTAAGTTCAGTGGGGCTGGTGTCAGTCAAACGGGCGGTTGGTTAGCTTCTAATTGCGACCCAAGTATCAATTCGGACGGTTGTTTGACCTTCCAATTTAAAACGAACGGCGACAACGCTAAAGGCTTAGGATGGCGAACGAACATTACTTGTATCGACTATAATATTACCTTGACACCACCGAATAATTTGAATGCTAAATTGGACTGCGAAGATAGTTATCAAGTCTTCGATATTCGTCCAGCGACCATAAAATCTGATTGCGGAACCATTCAAGACTCGCAAATTGTTCGAATCATCAACGGTAGCGGTATGGTCTGTATCGATACCTGCTTGGCGGGAACGGATGTCATTCGAGATACTTTTGCCATTGGTAGTTATTTGGTTCAGTATAAGTTGAAGAGTGATACGGCCAAAACAGCCCAAGGCATTCTGACCGTTCAAGGGCCAAGTCACGTCTGCAATGACGAATTAACGATTCCACTCGGTTCGGCTTGTGGAGCGATGTTGACCCCCGACGATTTGTTGGAAAACCCCTGCGATACGTTGACCGATACGTTGTACTACTTCATTTCTATCATTGGAACTGATAAAAACGGTAACGATAAAGTCCTTGCTTCGGGTGGCGGCAAAGGTGGAAATTACCCAATGGTGACCAAAGAAATGATTGACCAATGTGACGGTTCGGTAAAAGCAAAAATTGAGCGACGCTACTACGAAGGTCTGAATTTGACCTTCTGCAACAACGGACCTCAAACGCTTAGCTGTGAAACAACGGTTAACTTAATTGACCAATTGGCGCCAATTTTCCAAACGACGGCCAAAGTCGATACCTTCAAATTGTGCGGCGCCGAATTGACAGCCGAAGCGTTGGGCATTACTCCACCGATTGCGATTGACAACTGCGATACCGTTGCCGTTAAATTCGTCAATGCGACCATTCTAACGGACGGAGGCACTTGCGATACGACTCGGGCTACGCTCAATTGGACGGCTACTGATGCCTGTGGTAATGTAGGTACTTTAGCCCAATCAGTGGTCATTCTTCGACCCGATGCGGCGGACGTGGTGCGAGCACCCGACGTAGTATTGAGTTGTGGGGAAGATACGGAAGCTACCTTCAACGACTTTAGTAAAACGAAAATGCCCGGTATCAAAATCGGGAAAGTAGTCAATGGCCAATTAGTTCCAACTGATACCGTTAATTTGACCACTACGGACTACGTTTGCGGCTATATTTTGCAGAAAAGAGATGTTCGAGTGGACGCAGATTGTGGTAGCAAAGTATTCCGCTACTGGGATATAGTCGATTGGTGTGACCCCGAAAGAGGTGTAAATCCACTGGACACTCAATTTATTGAATTGCGAGATACCTTAGCGCCGAAGTTTGTAGCGGATAGCCTACTTCCTCAATCAGTAGTTCTTGACCATTATAGTTGTACATTTGATGTAAATCAATTGGTTAAACCTGCGGCTACGGACAATTGCTCGGCGGTTACCGTTCGACTAGATAGTGTCTTCCGCATTGAAAACAGTCAACCGTGGGGCGTACCAACTAGTGAATTGGCTAAACTGGACTGCGACTCATTCTTACTTCGCTACGTAGCCGAAGATGCTTGTCATGAGCAACTGAAAAACGATACCATAGCGCAAATCATCTTGATTGAAGATAAGACCAAACCTGCCGTCGTTTGTACGGACAGAATCAATATTTCTCTCGGTCGAGATGCCGCTAGAATTCATTATCGAGAAATCGACCAAGGGTCTTACGATGCTTGCGGAATTGCTACCTACGAGGTTAGTCGAGACGAAGTAAATTGGGACACTATCGTTACGGTTACGTGCGATGATGTGCACCAAGAAGTGAAAGTTTACCTTCGAGTGAGTGACCGCAAAGGGAATCAAAATACCTGTTGGATGACCGTCAACGTAGAGGATAAAATAGCGCCAATTTGCTCCGATTTACCCGATGTGACGGGAACTTGTGACGAAGGACACGGAGACAATTTGGCGACTACGGATGCTAATGAGGATGGTAAAATGTCCGATAACGAATGGGTGGATTTGACTACCGACCAGGCGAACGATTGGAATACCCGCTATGGCAACCCTGTCTGTTCGGACAATGTAACTTGCATCGCCTTAGTAGTAGAACAGCAGTATCAATTGATTGAAAAAAGCTGCGGTATTAAGCAAATAAAGCGTCGTTTTCGTGCCGTTGATTGGGACGGTAAAGGTCGAGTTTCTAACTGGTCAGAGCAAAATATTCTTATCGAACCTAAAGCTAACTGGTCCATTACGCTGCCAGTGGATTGGCAAGGTAGCTGTGGCGAGAACGTTCCCGTTTCGAATATTTTTGTAACCAACGGTGCCTGCGATATGATGGCCTACGAAGTAGAAGAAAAAGTCTTCACCTCCGTCGAAGAGACCTGTTTGAAAGTCGTTCGAACCTTCACTATCATTAACTGGTGTACTTACGAGGTAGGTGACCCCGTAGTAACTATCGGTCGAGATGAAAATCAGCACGGTATGGTCACTCAGTCGAATATTATTACCAGTAAGCATTTTGAAAAAGCCAGCAAATTGGAATATGTTCAAATCTTAAAGCTGACCGATGAGACCGCTCCCGAAGTTACGGTGGATGCAGTGGATGAATGTATCAAAGACGGGGATTGTCAAGCCGTTAAAACGTTTGCCATCACGGCGGAAGATTGTACGGAAGCCGCTACTAGAGCCTTGAGGTACAGTTGGACGCTAAGTACCAATGGCCAACAGCTTAGCAGAGGAGAGACCAATTCCTTCGAAGCGACCGTTGCGGCGAATACCCCTTACGAAGTGGTTTGGAAAGTGACGGATAACTGCGGAAATAGCACTATTAAGCGAGAAAATTACGTCTTCAAAGATTGCAAAAAGCCCGCTCCTTATTGTCTGCACGGCCTAGCAGTCGAGTTGATGTCAACGGGTATGGTGCAAGTGTGGGCGAGTGATGTGGAAAGAGGCAGTTCGGATAATTGCTCATCGGCGGATAAACTACGCTACCGCATCTGGCACAATTCTCTCGGAGATGCGCCAACGAATTTATCGGAAGTATTAGCTCTACCCGAAGTAATTACTTTCAACTGTAATTATTTAGGCGTACAGGACGTACATCTTTACACCCTCGACGAAGCGGGCAATTGGGATTTCTGTACGACTTACGTAGATATTCAAGACAATGGAAATGCTTGTGAAAATACCGAGACGGTGGATGAAATGTCGCTCGTAAGTGGAACGATTATGGATTGGCAGCAGCGAACGGTAGAGGAGGTGATGGTATATGCTTCGGCGACCGAAGGCAGTAATAATCAAATGATGACTAAAACGGATGGTCATTATCACTTTGAATTGCCGATGTATCGAAATTACACGATTCAACCCGAAAAGGACGATAATCCGTTGAATGGGGTCAGTACGTTCGACTTGGTGTTGATTGCAAAGCATATTTTGGGCATCGAACCTTTTGAGAATCCTTATCAAATGATTGCTGCCGACGTGAACAGTTCGGGCACGGTTACGGCCTTCGATATGGTACAAATTCGACAAGTAATCCTAAATATCTACCCAACGTTTAGCAACGGGTCGAGTTGGAAATTTGTGGATGCACAGTACGAGTTCTCTACGGATTCGCCCATGACCGAGGGGTATCCCGAAACGGTACAATTTGGGGACTTGCGTACGGATGAAGTAGCGAATTTTGTGGCCATCAAATTGGGCGATGTGGACGGAAATGCACGGCCTAATAGCCTAGTCTCATCCGAAGATAGAACGACTCGAAGTACTTTTGAAATCAGTGTCCACGACCAATATCTGGAAGCGGGTAAAACGTATCAAGTGGCGTTCAAAGGTGAGCAATTGCACGAGATTCAAGGCTATCAATTTACTTTGGGTTACGAAGACCTTTCTATCGTACAATTGCAAGGTGGTGTCGCTGGTGTCGAAAACTTTGGACTACACCGCTTAGAGGAAGGAATGATTACAACTAGCTGGAATCAGTCGTCCAAGCAGAAGCCGTCAACCCTTCTGGAAAATAACCTTTCCGATACAAGCAGTCAGTTTTCTGAGACCTTATTCTTTGTAGAATTGACGGCGCAACGAGATGGCAAGTTGAGTGAATTGTTACGACTTCGTAACAATCCGACCAGCATCGAAGCGTACAGCCAACAAGGCGAATTGATGGACGTTCAGTTGACGTTCACCACTCCCGTTTTTGCCGAACCCTTTGAATTGTTCCAAAATCAGCCGAATCCATTCAACGACCGAACGGAAATTGGCTTCTATCTGCCGGGTGATTCGGAAGTCCATTTGGTTCTGCGAGATGAAATCGGCCGAATTTTGGGCGAATACAAAGCGGAAAGAAAAGCGGGCTACAACGTCATCGAAGTGGACGGCGAACAGTTGACAAACGGATTTATTTATTATCAGTTATCGACTAAGTTTGGCACGAAATCCAAGAAAATGTTGCGATTGGATTAACTTAATGCAAGTCTAAAAATGGAACTGCTTTCATCTGAAAAGCAAAAATTATAAACTAAATTTAGTCTGACTGTTTGATGGTTTGATTGTTTGATGGCTACTTCGCCGAAGGACAATCAAGCCATCTAGCAATCAGACCATCCAACTCAATCATTTTACTATATCTACTCTTTTACCACAATCTCACCTCATTCTATCACCCCTAACAAACTGTCGCATCCTTTTCACAAAGTCATATATTCCTCTTTTTTTAATTGTTTCCTCGATTTTTTCTAAAAATAGGCTTTTCTTTATCCCAGCCTAACCATCTAACTTATTGGATTTGTAAAGAATTTTATCCACTTCGAAGAGAACCTTTTATCTATTGAACAAAAAATAAATATTGGTTTTTTATATTTGCATTTCCCAAAAGATGAACCTAAAGACCAAGTAAATAGTAGTTTAGTTAAGGGTTTTTTATAAAAACCGAAGCATTGTGTAAATGTTACAAACTTTTCCGTTCGATGCAGAAAAATTTGTTGGGAACGTTTTACTTAGCAGTTTTATAAAAAACTCTTTAGCTTAGTGTTAAATTATTGAACACCAATAGGCTTTAGTTCTGACCATTGAAAAAACAGCAATTCTTAATTTGAAACTTGACGGTAGCCTGTTTATCCAGTAATTTCCCAGTACTGGATAAATTTCAGGCTGTTTTGAAGGAAAATTATCCAGTACTGGGAAAGTACTGGATAATCCTTCAAGCCAAATTGAGAATTGCTGTTGAAAAAATAATTCTAATTCGCTTATTTTCCCAATCTTACCATGTAAAGACTTTTAAATTTTGACTTTTACATTCTAAATTTTAGATTTAGACCAAGTACCTTCACATCAACTTTTATCAATTAAATAATACCTTCTGTAATTATGAAGCAAACTTTTACAAAATTTACTTTTTTAGGGACCCTACTCTTTGTGAGTGGCCTGATGTACGGGCAAGACCTCTATATTCTGCAAGTGGACGGTCAAGACAATAACTTTGTAACCGTATCAGCTGCCTTTGGTCCATGTATTCAGCAACAGGACATTTCGGGCGAATTAGTACTAGCTGCACCGTTGAATGGATGTGCAGATTTAACCAACGGAGCGGACGTCAGTGGAAAAATCGCCGTGATTGACCGTGGTTCCTGCGACTTTATAGAAAAAGCTAGAAATGCCCAAAATGCGGGCGCAATTGCGGCTATTATCTGTAATAATCAGCCAACCAGTTCTCCCAACGGAGGATTGATAAATATGGGAGTGGGCGATGGCCAGATAGATGACATTACGATTCCTTCTTATTCGGTGACACAAGAAGACTGTGCACTTTTTAGAACGTCTATTCCCGTTATGGCTAATATCACGCCACCCGAATTTGGCGAAGCAGAGCCAGAAAAGGTGCTTTGGGGTGACCAACCCGGACAGGGTGACTTTGACGGTGGTTTGAACGGTTGGAGTGTCGTTACTTTAGAATGTAACGGTGCGGCTTCGGAAGTAGATACTTGGACTTACGAAGAAGATGGTATTGCCGAAGGTTCCTTATCCAACGGTTTTGCACCCGGTCCCTCTTTTTGTAACGGAGCGATGGCTTTCAATTCCGACTTTTTGGATAATGCGGGGAATGGAGTAGATGAAGCAGGCAATATTTTGATGGAAAATTTTGGAACGGGCCCTTGTCCAGCACCGCAATTCGGCGAGTTGATTTC
>JBCCQK010000155.1:0-15542 GCA_039024375.1 Bacteroidota bacterium | reverse complement strand
CTTCCTCAATTGGATGCAAGACCCTTTTGGCAATTATCAAGCAAGGGTCGTGTTCGAAGAACTGACGAAGGAATTTTCGATTGACGTGGAAGTAATCGCCGATATGGTGTCCATCAATCCCTTTGATTTTTTCTTGGACGAATACGCCGAAAAATTTCCTTTTACGTACGAAAAATCACTCACCAAAGAGTTGCAACCGTATTTAGAAATCAACGAATCGGGGCCTTTTTTGAGAAAGTGTTTTGACGAATGTCAGCAGTTCAAAAATCAAAACACGGTCGATTTTCTGGTGGCTATCAACCAATACATTTACCAACAACTCAATTATACGATTCGCCTCGAAACGGGCGTGCAAACCTGCGAAGAAACGCTGGGTAAAAAATTGGGTTCTTGTCGTGATTTTGCGTGGGTCCTAGTGCAGCTACTGCGTCATTTTGGCTTAGCTGCTAGGTTTGTGTCGGGCTATTTGGTGCAACTCAAATCCGATGTAAAAGCCATCGATGGCCCATCAGGTCCTGAAGCGGATTTTACCGATTTGCACGCTTGGGCCGAAGTTTTTATTCCTGGTGCGGGCTGGATTGGTTTAGATGCTACGAGCGGCTTATTTGCGGGCGAGGGACATATTCCTCTAGCCTGTACGCCTTCCACGGGAAGTGCGGCACCCATTACAGGATTTACCGAACCTACCAAAGTGGATTTCGAGTTCAGTAATGTAGTAGAGCGGATTTACGAATCGCCGAGAGTGACCAAACCTTACACGAAAGCGCAATTTTTGGCCATCAATCGGCTAGGTCTTCAAGTGGACAAAATACTTGAAGCGGGTGATGTAAAGCTGAATATGGGAGGAGAGCCAACCTTTATCTCCAACCGAGACATGGAGTCGGAACAGTGGAACACGGAAGCCGACGGTGAAGACAAACGGGTGATGGCCCTAGAACTAACTCATCAGTTGAAAGCCGCTTTCGCCAAACAGGGTTTTCTGCACTTTGGTCAAGGCAAATGGTATCCGGGCGAACCCATTCCCCGTTGGCAATATGCGATATATTGGCGTAAAGATGGACAGCCACTATGGGAACGAACGGATTTGATTGGGAATCCAACTAAAAAAGGGACAACCACCGAAGTCACCGCCCAACAGTTCGCTAAAACGCTCGCTACAAATTTGGGATTGGCTGAAAATCGAGTACTTCCCGCCTACGAAGACCGCTATTTTTACCTCTGGGAAGAGCATAATTTACCTGTCAATTTTGACAGTGAAAAAGATGTCGAAGCGGCGAAAATGGCTCGTCAAACACTAGTCGATTTATTGAAAAAAGACATTGAAAAACCGACGGGCTACGTCTTGCCGTTGCGCTGGAATTTGGTTAAAAAAAATTGGGATAGTTGCCGCTGGCAGTTTACTAGAGAAAACTTATTTCTTATTCCGGGTAATTCGCAAATAGGCTTACGATTACCCTTGGATAATTTGGTTATCATGCCCAAAAAAGTCGAAGATATCGTTGTCCCCGCCAACGTTTTTGAAGACGACGAAGGATTGGTCACTAAAGCAATCGTTCAACGAAGAATTGAACAGCGAGCCGCCGCTGATGAGGAGCAGCTAGACAGAGAAGGGACCTTCAAAACGGCGCTTTGTACGCAAATCGTCAACGGTAATTTGCATCTATTCCTACCGCCTATTGAAGATATTAACGCCTTTTTGGATTTACTATACACCATCGAAGTGACGGCCAAAGCGGTTCAAGTACCCGTTGTTTTGGAAGGGTATCAAGCACCTTATCACCCTGATATTGTCAAGTTAGCCGTTACGCCCGACCCCGGTGTTGTTGAGGTGAACGTGCATCCATCAGCTTCTTGGCCACAAATTACCGAAGTTTACGATACGCTTTTCCAAGCCGCGGAATCGGTCGGTTTGGGAACGAATAAATTTATGCTCGACGGCAAGCACACGGGAACGGGCGGTGGCAATCACATTACGCTAGGTGGCTATTCTCCCGCCGAAAGTCCGATGCTGCGCCGTCCCGACTTGCTGCGGTCGATGGTCAATTTTTGGCAAAATCACCCTGGGTTGTCCTATTTGTTTTCGTCCCAGTTTGTGGGACCCACGAGTCAAGCACCGAGAGTGGACGAAGGCCGCCCCGATATTCTGTACGAACTGGATATCGCTTTTAAAGAACTAGAGCGACATAAAAATCCGCCATTTTACTTAGTCGATAGAATTTTTAGAAACCTACTGACCGACTTGACGGGAAATACGCACCGAGCAGAGTTTTGCATCGACAAACTGTACAGCCCCGACTCGGCAACGGGCCGCTTAGGAATTTTGGAGTTGAGAGGTTTCGACATGCCGCCGCACAAAGAGATGTGCTTAGTGCAATTGCTACTCATTCGGTCGTTGGTCGCCGTTTTCTGGCAACATCCCTACAAAAATAAGTTGATTCATTGGGGGACGGATTTGCACAATAAGTTCATGTTGCACCATTTTGTCAAAGAAGACATCTACGAAGTGGTCAATCACTTGAACCGCTACGGCGTTGATTTTCAGAAAGATTGGTTGGATTGCTTCTTGGAATTTCGCTTTCCCATTTACGGTTCGGTCAACGTTGAAGGGGTTAATATTACCCTGCGAGCAGGCATTGAACCGTGGATAGTATTGGGCGAAGAAATGGCCAGTTCGGGGACAGCCCGCTTCGTCGATTCGTCGGTGGAGAAACTGGAAATTTTAGTGGAAGATTTTAATCCCGAACGCTATATGGTGCTGTGTAATTCTATTAAAATTCCTTTGGTGAAAACCAATTATGCGGGAAAATACGTAGCCGCCATTCGCTACAAAGCGTGGGCCCCTCCTTCGGCATTACACCCGACTATCGGGGTGAACTCACCCCTCGTTTTTGACCTCTACGACACTTGGAACGAACGGTCGGTTGGTGGTTGTACCTATTACGTAGTCCACCCTGGTGGGCGTAACTACGAAACTTTTCCCGTTAATAGCTTAGAGGCCGAAAGTCGCCGAACGACCCGTTTTTGGGAATTTAACCACAGTCCCAAATCCGAAGCGGATGTCGTCAACCCAACGGTGTCGAGTGGTCAGCCCATGAATTATGTAACAACGCACGACACAACTAAGACGGATATTGAGGTTAAGTATGTTCCCGTGAGTCCATCGTTCCCACATACCTTGGATTTGCGTCGGTCGTCGTAGGGCAGGATAGTATTATTTTGAAAAAATACTCACCAATTTAAGTACAAGCCCTATTTTTTTTGCTTATTGTGGTAGGAAAGCCTCGTTTCTCTGAAACGGACGCCCTCTTTATCTCTTAAAAGAAAAGCGGACGTCACTTCTCAGCAGCGGCAATTCATCTTTGTAAAGTACAGATTTTATGAATGGACTTATCAAATCTGCACTCGAAAAAAAACTCCATGCACTTTATGAACTTTATTTCTTTGTGGTAAAAAAATGAGTGCTGAGTGGTTACAAACAAACAGAACATTTACAAAATCACCTACAACTACCTATAATGACAAAAAAAATACTAACGACTCTTCTAATTTTTGCAGTTTACACAACCACAGTTTTCGGACAGATTTTCCCCAAAGAATTCCAACTTTCAGCCGAAGGCAATCGCTTAACTACGGGCGGTGACGCTACGACGGGCTTCTACAACGAAAGCAAAATTCGAGTAATCGAACTGATTTTTGCCAACGATGATTTTTGGGCCGACTTGACCGCAGCGGGAGACAACGATATCATGGCTAAAGTAACCATCGACGGCGAGGAGTTCGATAGTATTGGCGTTCGATTTAAAGGGCAGACGTCCGACTTTAGAAATAATTCGGAAAAGAAATCTTTTAACCTCACGCTGGACGCTTTCATCGATGGGCAAGATGTGAAAGGCTACGAAACGCTGAACCTAAATAGCAACTACGAAGACCCTTCTTCCATTCGAGAAATACTTTACAATCATGTTGGTCGAAATTATACGCCTGCGCTAAAAACCAACTTTGCGGAGTTGTATATCACTGGTACTTATTGGGGCCCTTACGAAAACGTGCAGCAACCGAACGGCGAATATTTAGAAGAATGGTTTTTGAGCAATGACGGCACCCGTTGGCGAGCGTTGGCGGAAGGGGTAGGCGGCGGCCCGGGTAACGGCGGCGGCCCTGGAAATGGTGGAGGCCCCGGCAACGGCGGTGGTATGGGTAACGGAGGCGGACCAGGCAATGGTGGCGGTGGTAACTTTGGCCAAGGAACGTCCACCCTCAATTATTTGGGACCAGATACCAGCAGTTACATCCCTAATTATACGTTGAAGCGAACGGAAAAAGTGAATCCTTGGGAAGATTTGGTGTCTGCCACGGACCAGTTAAATAATCTACCAACGGACAATCAATTGTACGATAATTTAAAAAATGCGGTCGATGTAGATAAAGCACTTTGGTTTTTGGCCCACGAAAATATCTTCACCGATGCAGATGGCTATTTGAGTAAAGGTGGCATGGATTACTACGTGTACTGGGAAGCGGAAACGGGCAGAATCATCCCATTGGAATACGACGGTAATAGCGTAATGAATTTTCGAAATACGACGGAATGGACGCCTTTTTACCGTGCGAATGATACCGATTTTCCATTGGCTAATCGACTATTGGCCAGTCCCGATTTGCGGCAGCGCTATTTGGCGCACTTTAGAACCATTTTGGAGGACCATTTCACTCCCGAAAACATGGATGCGCTCATTGATGGCTACGCGGCGCAAGTTCGAGCGTTGATTGAAATGGATACCAAACGCCTCTACGAACCCGCCGAATTCGAAGCGGAAATTATTAATTTAAAAAATCACGTTCGTCAGAGAAGAGACTTCCTACTGGCCAACAGCGAAATGGACGTACAGGGCGTAACAATTGGTTCGGTGTCAACTCTATCAGAAGCCCCCGATACAGATGAAGCCGTAACCATTACCGCCGAGATTGAAGGTACCACTAGCGCCGTTCGTTTGTACTATGGAACGGGTATCGTTGGAACTTTCGAGCGAGTAGAAATGACCGATAAAGGAAATGGTACTTACGAAGCGACGATTCCCGCTTTTTCATCGGGCCAATACGTGCGATATTACGTAGAGGCGGTGGCCGATGATGCTACTAAAACCGTGACTTTCGCTCCCAAAGGGGCCGAACACGACGTCTATGTTTATCGAGTTAACTTCGGCGAAGTGGCACAAAGTGACGTAGTTATCAACGAATTTATGGCTTCCAACGACGAGACAGTGGCCGACCAAGACGGAGAATTTGACGATTGGATAGAACTTTATAATAACACGGACGAAGACATTGACCTAACGGGCTATTTCTTATCCGACAACCCAGACAATTTGGACAAATACGATATTCCCGACGGTACGATGATTCCTGCCAAAGGCTATTTGATTGTATGGGCCGACGAAGACGGAATGCAAGAAGGCTTACACGCCAACTTTAAGTTGTCCGCTTCGGGCGAAGAATTATTCTTGCTCAATGCCGACACGGCAATTATCGACGAAATTACTTTCGGGGAGCAAACGACCGACCAATCTTTTGCCCGTATCCCGAATGGAACGGGTAATTTTGCCATTGCCGCGCCTACTTTTAACGCCAATAATGGAGAAACGACGAGTATCTCAACCGTTGATTTTGCAAGTCAGCTATTGAATATATTTCCAAATCCTACCCAAGATGTTTTTACGGTTGAATGGAAAGGGGAGGAGCAAAAAGAATCATTGGTGACAATTTTTGATGTGTATGGTCGCCTAGTTCAACAACAAAAGATGGTCGGTAGGCGGCAACACCTATCCACTTTGCAACTAACGGATGGAATGTATTTCGTAGTGCTGAACGGGAAATATGGACAAAAGGTCTTAGTTAAGCGGTAGCGAATTAACTTAATAAATCCCCTCTGGGGTTGTGTGAAAAGTCCTTATATGTAAATAATTATCTGTGTAACTACTAAATATATTTGGGAATCATTGTTGTATTGCTTTATTATTAAATTGCTGTTTTACAGTATGTTACGCTAACACACAGCAATACCCCAAATTATTTGATTACATATTTTACTTTCATTTATTTATTTATACCCTTTTTACACAATCCCACATAGTTCCAGCTTACAAATATCACCTGCCTTTTTTATTCGATTTCTGAATTTTTAAACAACTTTCATCTTTTTATTTCTGTATGGTTTTAAAGTATGAAATCAAATAATGCGAACCCAAATTCAATAAATATTAAAACTTCTTGATTCCCTAGAACTTCTTTAGTTTTTTTCTTAAATTTAGGCTACTATATCTCCATTTCTACAAAACAAAACGAAATAATCATGAAACTACTCACCGTCCTAATGGCCGTAGGTGTATGCTTTTTTTCTTGTAAAAATAATTCGCCTGATACAACATCTACCACCGATTTAACGGAGCCTACCTTTCAAATCAAAGTATCCGACCAAACCATTCAAGTATTTCAGGTAGATGGGGAAACTGCTCTTGTTACCCAAAATGCTAAGCAGGATATGCGACCTTATTTGCATCCGATTGTGGCGCCTTATTCAAAAGCGCAATTAACAGAATACAGCCCAGGTCATCACAAACACCAAACTGGTTTGTATTGGGGATTTACGAGAATGAATGGTACGGGGGCAGATGAGGCCACGTTAAAAGAATGGTTCTATAAAAAGGATAAACCTGCCGAGGTCAAAGCAAAAATTGGTAGAGATTATTTTCATAATAATGGTAATAGTCATTGGCAAAAAGTTAGTGCCGATGTTCTCGTTGAAGAAGGAAAGACCGTAAAATGGAAAACAATTTATAACCTGTTAGACGAAAATCAGCAAGCCATTTTAGAGGAAACCCAAACGTGGACTTTTGCCCAAAAAGGGGATAAATACTTACTGAATTTGGAATGGGATGGAAAAGCCTTAACGGATATAACCATCAATAAATTTGACTACGGTGGACTCTTTTTGCGAATGCCTTGGCGAAAGGGTATAGATGGGGAGGCGATTAATGCTGCTAGACAACGCAATGGAAAAGCGGAAGGGCAGCGTGCCATGTGGGTGGACGTAGGAATGGAAATGGAAGGACTAGAGGATTGGGGACATATTGCCATCTTTGACCATCCCGAAAATGGCGGATTCCCACAAAATTGGCGCGTAGATGGACAACTAGGTATTGGTCCCGTTCCTGCGAGAACCGAAGACTTGGTCATCAAAAAAGGAGAAATCAAATCATTTTTACATCAAGTGGTTGCCTACTCGGGAGAACTGAACAGTATTGAAATGAACGAATTGTGGTCGGATTATATCGGCGACCACAATCAATATAATGTTAAATCTCTTTGGAAATTGGCCCAAGAGGAAGGTCGAAATGCTCGGTTTCTGAACCCAAAACAGGCGGTCAAAGAAATGTCTATCCAAAATGGGTACAAGGTGAATGCCTATGCGGCCGAACCGATGCTTACGCAACCGATGGCGTTTTGTTGGGATGATAAAGGTCGAATGTGGATTGCCGAAAATCGAGACTACGAATCTCGTGGAAAAGGCTTTTCCAATGGAGGTGATAGCAAGATTTTAATTTTGGAAGACGAAGATAAGGATGGGATTGTAGATACCCGAAAAGTGTTTTTAGAAGGTATTCCCTTTCCTGCGGCGATTGCAGTAGGGCATGGTGGTGTTTTCATTGGTGCGCCACCGAACCTCCTTTTTGTTCCCGATAAAAATGAAGATGACGTAGGGGAAATGGAAGATGTGCAAGTACTGCTAACGGGATGGGGAATTAGAGACCGCCACGAAACTATCAATAGTTTTCATTGGGGACCAGATGGTTGGTTGTACGGTTTAGAAGGTTTTGCCACGCCTTCCAAAATCAGAAAGCCTATCGGCAAAGGAAAATTATACAAACATCGGGAGGCATTTCCTGAAGACCTGCTTGATGCAGAAGGCGTGGATATTAATGGTGGTGTTTGGCGATACCATCCCATCAAAGACCGTTTTGAAGTGGTGGCACATGGGTTTAGTAACCCTTGGGGAATTGACTACGATGCCAAAGGGCAACTTTTTATTACCGCTTGCGTGATTCCACATTTATTCCACGTTATTCCGGGTGGCATTTATCATCGACAAGGGGGAAGTCATTTTAATCCTTACGCTTACGAAGACATTCGGACCATCGTGGACCATCGACACCGGTCGGCGCACGGAGGGGCTAGGATTTATCAATCGGATGCTTTTCCACCCGAACAAAAAGGACGTTTGTTTATGGCCAATATCCACGAACACGCTGTACTATCGGACATCTTAAAACCGAATGGTTCGGGATATACCGCTAGTCACGGAGAAGATTTTATGATGGCCAATAATGCCCAATGGATTGGTTTTAGTATGGAAATTGGGCCCGAAGGTGGTTTGTACGTTTTGGATTGGCACGATGCGGATATTTGTGGGAATGACGTGGTGAATAAAGAAACGGGTAGAGTTTACCGAATCATGCCCAAAAAATCCCACGCCGAGGATTGGGCAGGACGGTATGCTGATTTGGGTAAAATGAGTGATGCAGCATTGGTTAATTTACAACGAAGTGAAAGTAATTGGCACGCCCAACGGGCGAGAGTCATTTTGCAATATCGGGCACACCAAAAAGGGATTAGCGAACAAGCGGTTAGTCGTTTAAACGAACTTTTAGCTGACGATAATAACGAAGATTTACGCCTTCGAGCTTTATGGACACTCCATATTACCAATCAAATTTCTAGCGAAAAATTAGCGCAACTCTTATCGGATAAAGACCCATACATTCGAGGTTGGGCGATTCAGTTTTTGTGCGAAGATGGACAACCCGACCCAACCGTAATTGCCGCTTTAAATCAGCTTTCGCAAAAAGAAAATTCCCCCGTCGTTCGACTTTACTTAGCCGGGGCATTGCAAAAATTAGATACTGATAACCGTTGGGAAATAGCATCGGCGTTGGCACAGGTAGCTGCGGACGCCAATGACCCCAATATACCCCACATGCTTTGGTTTGGTCTAGAGCCATTAGTCGTGTCGCAACCCGATAAAGCTTTGGCAATTGCTAAAAATGCGGGAATTCCCTCTATCGCCAGGAAAATCGCCCGTCGTTTGGTTGATGGCGACCTATTGGAAAATTTAGTGGCGGCTTTAGAAGAAAACTCCATAAATCGAAGGCATCTTTTGGAAGGCATGTCCAACGGTATGGCGGGTAGAAATGATTTAAAAGAACCCACCAATTGGGCATCGGTGTATCAAACCTTACAGGAAAATGCAACGCTTGTGCAAAAAGCAGATGAAATTGCTCAACAATTCGGGAATTCCGAGGCGGCTAAAAAACTATTCGCTACCTTAGAAAATCCTACTGCAAATCTCACCCAAAAGCAAAATGCCATCAAAGGTTTAGCGGCACAACAGCGAGTAGAATTAAAGGAGTTGCTACCCGATTTGATGCTGGATAAAGAAGTGCAAATTGAGGCGATTCGGGCCATTGCCGCTTATGATGACAGCAAATTAGGAAAATTATTATTTGAAAATTATCACCAGTTTGATGTCGCTGCTAAACAAGAAGCCATTCAAACTTTTGCGGCTAGACCCGTTTATGGAGGAATTTTGGCTTGGGCATTAAAAGAAGGTCAGATTTCCAAAAAAGATATTCCTGCTTACGTGGCCTTACAATTACGTAGAGTCGTGGGGAATGGTTTTGTAGAAATATGGGGCCCTATGGATGATGTTTCCAGTGATGTAGCTACCCAATTTAATAAATATCAACGATTGTTGACGGATGACGCAATCGCTCATGGAGACTTAAAGAATGGTTTAGAAGTTTACCAAAGAACCTGCAATGCTTGTCATAAAATGCACGGGGAAGGTGGGGTCATTGGACCAGATTTAACGGGTTCAAATCGAACCAATACGGCTTATTTATTGAGTAATATTTTAGACCCGAGTGGGGACATCCAAGATGATTATAAAATGGTAGTAATTACCTCGCAAGATGGTCGAACTTATAGTGGCAATATCATTGCCGAAAATGATAGAAGTCTAACGCTCCGAGTAGTGGGACAAGACCCCGTTTCTATTAACAAATCGGATATTCAATCCAAAGAAGTGACGACTAATTCCTTAATGCCGCAGGGCTTATTGAATCCATTAACGGATGACGAGGTGATTAATTTGGTGGCTTATTTGAAAACTTTGGAGCCGCCAGCATTTAGCGAGGAATCAGATTGATTTAAAACGACCATAGTGTAACAAAAATTTATTGATATTCCGAGTTAGTGCTTCGGGGTCGTTTCAAACGCTATTGATACCCCACATCTTTTTTGATACAAAAAGGTGCAACGCACCGATAGCATTTGTATCAAAAGTTGGTCAACTTGTGCTTCCCAAAGGTGCATCGCACCGACCACATTAGGTCTTTTTAACAAAGGTGGTCGGTGCCATGCACCTCTGTTGCTTGGGTTCAGCAACAAATGATACAAAAATTGCCGGTACTACGTACCTTTTTGCCTTCAGATAAACTTATGGGGTATCAATAGCGCTCGAAGCGACCCCGTGATAAAACCTAAACAAACTTTTGTTACAAAGTACCATACATTAAAAAATAAATAACCATGTCAAAAAAGATAAAAATAGCCATTGCAGGACTAGGTTTTGGTGCCGAATTTATTCCCATTTATCAAAAGCATCCCAACGCAGAAATGTACGCCATCTGTCAACGGACAACTGCCAAATTAAACGAAATTGGCGAGGCGTTTGGCGTTGCCAAAAGATATGCAGATTATGATGAGATGTTAAAAGACCCAGAAATTGATGCAGTGCATATCAATACGCCTATTCCCAATCATGCTGAGCAAACGATTGCGGCCTTGAAGGCTGGTAAACACGTGGCTTGTACGGTTCCAATGGCCACTTCCGTAGAAGACTGTCAGAAAATTGTGGAATTGGTGCAAGCAACGGGCTTGACCTATATGATGATGGAAACCGTTATTTACAGCCGAGAATTTTTATTCGTCAAAGAAATGTACGAAAAGGGCGAATTGGGTAGAATTCAATTTTTGCGCGCCTCTCACCAACAAGAAATGGCCGGTTGGCCGGGCTATTGGGAAGGTTTACCCCCTATGTATTACGCCACCCATTGCGTGGGGCCTATTTTGGCATTACCCAGAGGAGAAGCGGAATACGTATCTTGTTTTGGGTCAGGTCGAATTGACGAAAAATTAATTCCTGTTTACGGTTCTCCTTTTGCCATCGAAAGTTGCCACATTAAATTCAAAGATTCCGATTTATCGGCAGAGTTGACCCGTTCTTTATTTAATACCGCTCGTCAATATCGAGAGAGTTTTGATGTGTATGGTAGTAAAAAATCTTTTGAATGGACACTCATTGAACACGAACCTTCCGTCATTCATACGGGCGAAGTACCCGAACGAGTAACCATTCCTGATTATGCCCATCTGTTACCCGATGAGATAGCCTCTTTTACGACTCAAGGCGTGTATGATACCGACGATAATCAGCATTTATCCTTCATTCAAGGAGCAGGACATGGCGGTTCGCATCCGCATTTAGTCCACGAATTTTTAATGGCTTTAGTGGATGAACGTTCGCCTTATCCCAACTCCACCCAGTCAGCCAATATAACTTGTGTAGGTATTTTGGCGCACGATTCGGCTATGGAGGGTGGGGTGATTAAGCAGTTGCCAGCTTTTACATTTAGTGCCACCAATAATGAGCACGTTGGATAAAAACCTAAGGGAAAATGTAAAATTTAAAATTACAAATTCAAAATCTAAAAGTATTGACAATGAGAAAGTTAAAATTTTGAAATGGTAAATTTATTCTTTCACTGTTCTTAAACAACTCTTAATGTCTTCGCAAAATGAATGATGAATAGCTTGCCTGTATCATACGTCAGATATGTCAAATCTTTGAGATTTGGCATATCTAAAACCAAAGAAATATGCAGTATTAACTGCTAGGGCTAACAAAAGTTATCTACTGCGGGCAAGCTATTTATCACTCATCAACTCTACCTGTTGGCAGAAAGGCATCATTCATTATGGTTAGCGACTACATTAACAGAAATAGACTACATAAATAAGACTTATTCATAAACGATGGCTTACAAAACGAAAAACCTGCTCCTTTTTTTGGGCTTTACTTTACTATTTTTTCAATGTCAAACTGGCGATTCTGGTTTTGAAGGTACTTGGGAATACGAATCCGAGGAATTTTCTGGCACTTTAGTTATTACTAAAGAAAATGGAGCTTATCAGGGACAAATGAGGTCTTTTGTAACGGGTACAAATGACTTAAAGGATTTTAAAATAGTGGGTAACAAACTATCTGGAAATTTCCCTAAATGGGGTACGGATATTCTGGTGGATGCTACCTTCTTGGGAGACAAATTATCGGGCACTTTTTTCATTGATGAAGGCGCATTTCCTTTTTCAGGAGGACGATTCATGGATACTTCTCAACCTGTTGACCGTTCTGGCGTGGAATATTTATTGGCCGAGGAAGATTTAGCAGCTTATGAAAAAGACATTGACCATGCGGGGCTAATTGCTGATTTTAACGAAGAGAGTTTTGAAAGAGGGCAGCGCATTTTCAATGGCAATTGCATCAATTGTCACGGCACGCCTGAAGTAGAAGGGTCCATTCCATTATCCCTAAAATTTTGGGAACAACCTTTCAAAGGTGGGAGTGACCCTTATTCGATGTACTTGACATTGACCAAGGGATTTAAGACCATGCCACCTCAAATCAACATGACCCCACAGGAAAAATACGATGTGATTTGCTATTTGCGAGAAGCGTACATCCAAGAAGGCAATCCCTCCCAATATTTTAAAGTAGGGCCCAATTATTTGGCAAGTTTACCAAAAGGGACAAGTATCGGTCCAGCATCAAAACCTTACCATCCGTGGAAGGATATGGATTATGGCAATTTTTTCATCAATACCTACGAATTAGCGGATGAAGACACAGGGATTCCACGATTTCATTCTCCGGGACCGACGCCCTTCGTGGATGAAGATTATTCCAAAAATAATTTTGCCTATAAAGGAATAGCCGTTCGATTAGATGAAGGGTCGGGAGGAGTTTCGGAGGGAAATACTTTTATGATTTTTGACCATGATGTGATGCGGGTAGCTGGTGGCTGGACAGGAGAGGGCTTTATTGATTGGCGAGCCATCCTATTGAATGATGAACACGAAACGTACCCTAGAACCGTCGGCAAATTACATTTTGAAACCCCAGTAGGACCAGGATGGGCGAATCCAGCGAATGGTTCTTTTGACGACCCTCGATATACGGCTAGAGATGGCCGACAATTTGGGCCACTTCCTAAAAAATGGGCAGATTATAAAGGGTTATATCACCACGACGAACATATCATTCTCTCCTATTCCATTGGGAAATCCAACATTCTGGAGGAATTGGGCATGGATAAAGTTGGAGGGCAAACCGTTTTTACCAGAACCCTAAATATTAGCCCCTCATCTAGCCTTTTAAGAATGAGGGTCGCTCCAATTGGAAAAAAAGTAGCCATAGCTGGCAATGGAGCTACTTTAAAAGAATTGGACGGTTTCCATGTAATTGATATTCAAAAATCTACTGCAGCTAAGCTAAAAATATTTATCGCCGATTCAACAGAGAATGGAGTACAAGACTTAGCTAAATCGGCTGTTCCTACAGACCTCCGTCCATTCACCAAAGGTGGTCAAACCCATTACCCACAAGCATTAACAACCAACATCATCAAAGGAAAAGCTAAAGGAGCATTTGCGGTCGATGAGTTAACCCCACCTTTTGAAAATCCTTGGAAAGCAAGAATGAAATTAAGTGGCATTGACTTTATGAAAGATGCCAATGTTGCCGTTGCCTGTGCGACAGATGGAGATATATGGAAGATAACGGGTTTAACGGATGAAAGCGGACAATTGACCTGGAGGCGAATTGGTTCTGGTTTATTCCAACCTTTGGGCATTAAAGTACTCAATGAAAAAATTTATGTCACTTGCCGTGACCAATTGGTTTTGTTGCGAGACTTTAACGGAGATGGCGAAACAGACTTTTATGAAAGTTTCAATCACGACCATCAAGTAACCGACCACTTTCACGAATTTGCGATGGGTTTGCAAGCAGACCAAGCAGGCAATTTATATTATGCAAAAAGTGGTCGGCACGCCAGAGAAGCCTTAATTCCTCGACATGGTACCCTCATTAAAGTAAGTAAAGATGGTGAAAAATCAGAAATAGTTGCTACGGGGTTTAGGGCGGCCAACGGCGTATGTATTAACCCCGATGGCAGTTTTATCGTTACCGACCAACAAGGTTTTTGGAATCCAACCAATCGAATAAATTGGGTGGATGTAGGTGGAAAGGCAAAATTCTACGGCAATATGTGGGGCTATAATCCGCCCAAAGATAGTTCAAGGTCCGCTATGGAACAACCGCTAGTTTGGGTGGATATGGACTTTGACCGTTCGCCCTCCGAATTACTATGGGTGGATAGCAAGGCTTGGGGTCCGCTAAATGGTCGCTTACTAAGTTTTTCTTACGGTTATGGTAAAATCCAAATCGTGTTGCACGAACAAGTGAACGGGGTGAAACAAGGGGGTGTCATTGATATTCCCAATATAAAGTTTTTGACGGGGGTAATGAGGGGGCGCTTCAATCCTGCCGATGGACAATTATATGCTTGTGGAATGTCGGCTTGGGGGACTTCGCAGTTGATGCGAGGTGGCGGTTTGTATCGAATTCGATATACAGGAAAACCGTTGACTATTCCTATTGCTTTGAAAGCGAATCCACAAGGGGTCAGTTTAACTTTTGCGCAACCTTTAGCTGCCGCTGCTGCTCAGAACATAGCTAATTTTGAAGTCAAAACGTGGGATTTAAAGCGAACGGCAGATTATGGCTCAGACCGATACAATATTCGCACCTTAAAATTGACTGAAGCAGCCCTAGCTGCCGATGGAAAAACGGTTAGTTTATATCTCCCTGAAATAGCACCAGTTGATGTGATGACGATTGAGTATCATTTGACGGATACGGAAGGTACAGAAGTGAAAGGTACTGTACAAAATACAATTCATGAGTTGGGAACCCAACCTTTAGGAATGAAATTGCAAGATGATTGATAATGTCTTCGCCAAATGAATGATGAATGATATTAATGTGTAGTAAATTGAAAATATTTGTCTTACGAAGTGCAAAAACCATCATTCATTGTAGTTGGCGACCATATTAGATTGAGGTCACGTTTATTTAATTTTGAAAAAAATGAAAAGAATTAAAAAAATATTACCGCTATGCTTGATGCTATTGCTGATGGCTTGTCAACCTACTACCAAAATATCGGAAAAAGCTACGATATTACCAGAGGCCAATCGCTTTCACTTTGAAGACCTTGTGACGAATCTCAACGAACCCATGGAATTGGATTTTTTGCCAAATGGAAAAATCCTATTTATTGAGCGGAGAGGTATTTTAAAAATGT
>JBCCQK010000154.1:0-15660 GCA_039024375.1 Bacteroidota bacterium | reverse complement strand
GGGTTTTGTCAAAAAGGAATTAGCTTATCACGGAGACGTTATTAATACTTCCGCTAGAATACAAGGACAATGTAATACCTATAACGCAGGTTTACTAGTTTCTGAAAAATTAATGGGTGACCTCAATACTAAAGATTTTTCAGCCACTAATTTAATGGGTAGTGTGCTACTTAAAGGGAAACAGGAGGCAATAAAAATACATACCATAAATCTTTAGTATAAAATAATAGAATAGTCTATGTACAATAAGCTTAAAGAAAAACTAGAAAAACGCAGTCAATTTATAGAGGAAGATTTATGGCAGGCAATAAAAACAAATTCTGAACGGATTACTGTAAAAAAAAATGAAGTACTAATTCCCATTGGGAGTAGGCAGAAATACGTTTACTTCATTGCTTCAGGTAGTTTTATAGCCTCTATAGTTACAGCAAATGGAGATAAGCGAGCCATCTGGTTTCATTTTGATGAACTGTTCAGTATAGTAACCTGCCCGGATAGTTATTTTTTAAACGAGGCCACTAAATATGAAGTTAGTGCCATAGAGGATGCTACACTATTAAGATTTCAAAAGGAAATGGTAGATAATTGGGTATTAGCCTATCAATCATTTAACCAATTTTATATCAATGATATTATTGCTGAATTCATGATTATGAACGAAATTAGAGCGATTCAATTGAGTCATACTCCTTTGCAGTTTTTAAGCTATATTCGTAAGAACTATCCCACTATTATTGACAGCGTATCTTCTAAAAACTTAGCTCACTTCCTAGGCGTTAGTCCAGAATGGTATAGTAAATTAAAGAAAAAAGAATCGTCTTGAATTAATTCAAGACGATTCTTTTTTTCTTTACTTAAATTCGCCCCTTCAATAATTCTCGTTGCATGGAATACATGCCTAAACCTGTAAACGGATGAGAAAACCTTACTTGCTACTCGTTTTTATATTTGTTGTCTTGTCCCTGTCGGCTCAAAAAGAAACTTATTCCATCGGTATGCTTTTGGATAGTCAGACGGAAGAAATCGCACCTATCTTGGAGCAACTACGTGTCCAAATCACTACCGTTGTGGGGGAAGACGCCACCATAGTATTTGAGGACAAAAACGTCTTGGTCAACAATTTTGATTTAGAGACTGCGAGAAGTCATTATAACCAGTTGGTAGCTGGTAGTACAGATATTATTTTGGCCTTTGGGGTGGTTAATAGTGTGGTGATTACCGAGCAAGCCAACTTTCCAAAACCAACCATTTTGTTCGGCGCCGTCAATCGAGATTTAGTACCCATCGATATAGACCAAACCACTTCGGGAATTGATAATTTTACCTTTCTCATTGAGTCTAAATCTTTCCAACAAGACATTAATAAGCTAAAAGAATTGACCGATTTTGATAGTTTGGGCGTCATCATTGAGCAGCAAGTGGTGGATATTTTACCCGTTACCGATATTTTTGACCGCCAGTTGGAAGCCGTGGGAGCTAATTATCGGTTTCTTCCCTTTACTACGGTGGGGGACATCGTTAGTAATTTGGAGGGCATTGATGCGGTCTATCTAGCGGGAGGCTTTTTACTGACCCCAACCGAAATACAACGATTGGCCGATACCTTCATTAACCAAAAGTTACCCGCTTTTACTTCCACGGGCATCGAAGATGTGCTGCGAGGCTTATTGGCGACCAATCAAGGAGCGAATGATTTTGCCCAAATTCAGCGACGCATTGCCCTCAACGTCGAGGCCTATATCAACGGAGCGGCTTTGTCGGAAATGCCCATTTTTATTGATTACACGCCCCGACTGACCATCAATTTTAATACGGCCGAATTGGTAGGTGTACCCATTAAATACAGTTTAATTGGGACGACTGATTTTGTGGGAGACCCCAAAAATGCGTTATCCGAAAGGGAATACAACCTGCTCTCCGCCATCAACCAAGTAATTGACCAAAACCTAACGCTGTCGGCGGGTAAAAAAGACATCGAATTAGCCAATCAAGACGTTACCATCGCCAAAAGTGATTATCTGCCCAACGTAGAAGCCGCTTTAACGGGTACTTACGTTTCCCCCGATTTGGCGGAGGTCAGCTTCGGGCAAAATCCAGAATTTTCTACGGGGGGGTCTATTACCGCCAAGCAATTGGTGTTTTCCCAAGCGGCCAATGCGAACATCGCCATCCAACGGGAACTCCTCAAAGCACAAGAACAAAATTTTAATACTACCCAACTCGATTTAATTTTCGACGTGGGTAGTGTGTATTTAGCGACACTGATTGCGAAAGCGAATACCCAAATTCAAATTCAAAACTTAGATTTAACCAAAAAGAACCTAGAGATAGCCACCCAAAATTTTGAAGTGGGCAGCGCTGGAAAGTCGGACATCTTGCGTTTTCGGAGTCAACTCGCCCAAAATACACAGTCCATGGTGGAAGCGATTAATCAACTGGAACAAAATTTTGTGGTGCTTAACCAGTTATTGAACAATCCCGTCGATTTAGAAATTGACGTGGAAGACGTTGCCATCGACGAGGGACTGTTCGAGCGGTACAATTACGACGAGTTGACTAACTTTCTGGACGACCCGCAGCTACGCGAACCCTTTATTAATTTTTTGGCAGCGGAAGCCCTTAACAACTCGCCCGAACTTAAATCATTGGACTACAACTTGGGAGCTACTGCTCTTTCCATAGATTTGTTCGGAAAAGGCCGCTACTATCCTACGGTTGCGCTGCAAGGACAATACAACCGAGTATTCAATCGGAATGGAGCGGGGGCCGATAGTCAAATTATGATACCCGACGGTAATTACAACGTAGGCGTAAACGTTTCGCTTCCGCTTTTCAATCAAAATCTGAACAATCTTAACGAACAATCGGCCATCATCCAACGGGAGCAGTTGAATCTCAATCGGGCGAACACGGAGTTAGCCCTTACGGCTAACGTCCGAACCAATGTCCTCAATTTGGTCAACCAGATTTCTAATATTACTTTGTCCGAAATTTCCGAGACCACCGCCCAAGAAGCGTTGGAACTAACCCAGACGGCTTATTCGAGCGGTTCCGTCAACCTTATTCAATTAATTGATGCCCAAAATAATTACCTCAATGCGCAATTGGCCCGAGCAAGTGCGGTCTATAATTTTATGATTAATGCCCTCCAATTGGAGCGCAGTATTGGCTATTTTTTTCTACTCAATTCGGAAGCCGATAATACTAATTTTAGGCAGCGCTTTTTGACGTATTTGCAGGAAAATGGAAACTAAAAGTAATGTTTAAAAATATCGTTATGCTAATTTGAAAAATCTGTAATTATCTACTGAAATCAGTCTGATTGTTTGATGGCTTGATTGTTTGATGGTCAACGTCACGTAAAAACAATCGAACCATCAAAAATTTTCTTAATAGATAATCGTATGAAAAAGGAATAATCGAATGTAACGTAACTCTCCGAGTTGCGTCGCTCGAATGTTCGTTTTCTAGACGGCTAGGGCGTGATTTTAATCTGTGCCAAAAAAAGAATTTAGCGTTTCATTGTTAGGGGGTAACTTCCCGTTACCCTCTAACTTATTGATTTTCAGTTTCAAAATTTAGGGGGTAACGGGAAGTTACCCCCTAAAAAGGCATTCCGCACAGATTAAAATCGCGCCCAGACGGCTATCTAAATAGCTATAAACAATTGATTTAAAGATAGTTGTAAATTTGAATATACTCTAAACACCAACTCTTTTACAAACAAGCAAAAAATTGTCCAATGATAAAATATTCGCTTTTCCTCTTTTTCCTAGCAACCGTTGTAGTCGCCTGCCAAGAAGCCCCCAAGGTAGAAGAAAACTTTGTTCGCCCCGTCAAATACGAAACGGTCGGCTACGCCAATGTGCAAAAAATGAGTACGTTTAGTGGAACGGCCCAAACCGATAAAGTCATTAACCTAAGTTTTCGTAATACGGGTATTATCACGCAATTCAACGTCAACTTGGGGCAACGAGTAAGAAGGGGACAGTTACTAGGTAAATTGGATAATGTACAGGCGCGACTCGCTTACGAACAATCCATTACCCAACTGAATAGTGCCGAGTCGCAGATGAATACGGCCAAATTGAGCCTCAATCGAGTGCGTACACTTTTTGAAAAAGGAAGTGCTGCCCTAAGTGATTTCGAGTCCGCTAAAAACGCTTACAAAACGGCCGAAGAAAGTTTTCAATCTGCCAAACGGGGGGTCGCCATCCAAAAAGAACAAATTCAGTTTGGCTACCTGTACGCACCTTCCAGTGGAGTGATTTCAAAAGTATTAGCCGAGAAAGACGAAAACGTTAACCCAGGACAGACCGTTGCTATGCTCAATGCGGGAAGGAATATGGAAATTGTGGTGGGTATTCCCGAAAGTGTTATCAACGGTGTTGGGCAAAATATGACCGCAGCGGTGGACTTTTCCGCTTTACCTGATAAAAAATTTACCGCTCAAGTAACGGAAATTGCGCCTGCGGTGGATGCGAGTACGGCCACCTACCCCGTTAAACTAGCCATCAAGGGTACTAAAAATGAAATCAAAAGTGGCATGGCAGGCAACGTCACCTTTAATTTTAGTAAGCCTACCGCTAACGATAGTACGCTAATTGTCCCACTTCCAGCGGTGGGGGAAGACAGCAACGGTCGCTTCGTTTTTCTGATTGAAGAAAACGGAGACAACGCCACGGTCAAAAAGCATCCCATTAAAATTGGTCAAATTAACCAGCAGGGTTTTGAGGTCACTTCGGGCCTTTCGGCGGGTCAAAAAATTGCCACGGCGGGTTTGCAAACGCTATTGGACGGGCAAACGGTGAAGTTGCGGGACTTTTAGACTGGTAAAAAATTATGGGGTAACGGGAAGTTACCCCGTAATAGGCCCCTTTTCCCTGTAACTTCCCGTTACGGGGAAAATTAAATGTCAATCTCTATGCTCTATCCTGAATAGGGTTGTGTACTAGAGCGGTTAAATGTGGGCGATACTTTCAAAGTATCACCCACATTTAACGGAAACTTATTAACCATTTTGGTACACTACCCCAAATAGTAAGTTTTATGAATTTAGCTAAGTTTTCCATAGAAAAAATTACCATTGTTATAACGATACTACTGACCGTGATACTATCGGGTGTTTCGGTATATTTTGACCTTTCTCGCGACAGTATGCCTCCGTTTACCGTTCGGGTCGCAACGGTCGTTTCAGTTTTTCCAGGTGCGAGTCCCGAGCGAGTGGAACAGTTGGTAACGGATAAAATTGAGAAAAAAGCCCAAGAATTACCCGAATTAAACGAGGTAACTAGTACTTCCCGTACGGGGCTGTCGGTGGTAAAAGTGGAATTGAAAGACGAAGTACCTTCCGAGAATATGCAAGCCGTGTGGGATAGATTGCGCCGCAAACTCAATAAAATTCGGGATTTACCCGAAGGAGTGATTCCCGTCTTGGACGAAGAAGGTATTGGGCAGGTTTATGGCATCGTAGTGGGACTCACCTCCGACGGTTATCCCTACGAAGAAATGAAGACTTATGCCGACGACATCAAAGACGACCTGATTAAGTTACCCGATGCGGCTAAGGTAGAAATAATGGGCGAACAGGAAGAACGAGTGTTCGTGGAGTTTGACAATACTAAATTGAAAGAATACGGCCTATCGGCACTCATCTTACAACAAATCATTTCCAGTACCAACATTGTCAACTCGGGAGGGCAAATCAATATTCAAGACGAAAGAATCATTCTCGAACCTACGGGAAATTTTGACTCGGTAACTGACATTGAGGATATGTTAATTCCAGTCGGCAACGGTTCGCAGGTCGTCAAGTTGAGCGATATTACCAATATCACACGGAGCTATATTGACCCACCTACGCAATTGGTTCGAGTGGATGGGGTGCAGGCGATTACTTTTCACGTCAATCTTAAAGAAAATGAGAATGTCGTCGCACTTGGGAAAGAAATAGACAAAGTGATTCAAGGGTGGCAGCAACGATTACCCGTAGGCTTAGAGTTGGCCAGGGTTACTTCGATGGACAATTATATCGAGTTTAAAATTAACAACTTTGTAGAAAACGTTATTCAATCCATTACGATTGTCCTACTCGTCATGCTGATATTTTTAGGATTTAGGACAGGTTTTGTCATTGCCAGTTTGATTCCGATTGTGATTATCACGACCCTAATGGTCATGGGCTTGCTGAAGGTGGGCTTGAATCAAGTAACCTTAGCCGCCTTGATTATGGCGCTGGGGATGTTGGTGGATAATGCCATTGTGGTAGCGGAGACCATTATGGTCAAGTTGGACAACGGCATTGATAAAAAGCAAGCCGCCGTAGAAGCCTTTTCGGAGCTCTGGACGCCCCTACTCATTTCTACCTTAACCACGAGTGCTGCCTTCTTAGCGTTTTACCTCTCTCCAACGGTGATGGGAGACATCGTAGGCCCTATTTTCATCGTCGTTAGTATTGCCTTATTGTCGTCTTGGCTGATTGCGCTATCGGTCATTACCCTGTTTTGCTATTTATTCCTGAAGGTAGCCCCCGAAGGCGAGAAGAAGTTGAGTTTGATTGATAAGGCCATCAACTTTTTGAAACGAAATTACAAAAACTTGATACTAAAAGCTTTAGCGTATAAGTACATCGTGATTGTTGCCATTTTTGCTAGTTTTTTTGTGTCCCTTTTAGGTTTTTCTAGTATCCCTTTTATCTTTTTTCCCGATAGTGACCGCAATCTAATTACGATGGATATTAATCTTCCAGAGGGAACTAAAATAGAGGCAACGGAACGCATCGTACAAAAGATTGAGCAGCAGCTAAACGATTCTTTAAAGGTAACGGCTGACCGTCCAAAAGGCGTCACGGGTTGGTCATCGTATATCGGCGAGGGTCCCGAATCTTACGATTTGGGCTATAATCCCGACGAAGCTAATTCCAACTATGCCCACCTGCTTATCAATACGTCCTCTTTCGAAGAAAACAACTTAATGATTGAGCAATTGGATAAGTTTACCTTTTTTAATTTTCCCAATGCAGACATTAAAATAGCTGCGCTGGCTGCGGGTGAAGGAGGCGAACCCATTGAAATTAAAATTTCGGGCGATGACCCCGATAAATTATCGGAGATTGGGGAACAAGTTAAACTCAAATTATCTAGCATTGCAGGCACTAAAAATGTGAAAGACGACTGGGGACCAAAAAGTAAAAAGTTTTTGGTAGCTATTGACCAGTCTCGGGCGCAAAGGGCGGGCGTCACCAGTCAAGATATTGCCGCTTCTCTGCTCACCATCCTAGATGGATTTGAGACGGGGAGTTACCGAGAGGAGGACAAGTCGATTCCGATTATGATGCGTAGTGATGCCAATCAGCAACAAACACTGGCATCCATCGAAACGCTAGATGTATTTGCGCAGAGTTCTGGTAGAACGGTACCGCTTTTACAAGTAGCTTCCATTATTCCAGCGTGGCAATACGCCAAAATTCAACGCTTAGATTTGAACCGTTCGATTAATGTCAATTGTGAACTACGGGAAGGAGCGAATGCGAGTGCCATTACCAACGAAATCACCCCTTGGATGGCGGAGGCGGCCGCAAATTGGCCCGATAGGTATTTTTACGAATTTGGAGGAGACGCCCAAAGAACGGAAGAAAGTATGGGTGCCGTCATTGGCTACTTACCGATTTCGGGTTTTATCATCATACTGTTGCTCATCATCCAATTTAATTCTTTTGGTAAAATGTTGATGGTCTTGTTGACGATTCCGTTGGCCATCATTGGTGTAGTTATCGGGTTGAAGATTTTCGGTGAAGCTTTCGGTTTTATGCCCTTTTTAGGCGTTATATCGCTGGCGGGTATCATCATCAATAACGCCATTGTCCTAGTTGACCGAATTGAAATTGAACAGGGGGCGGGCAGAGTGGACCAAGATGCGGTTATTGCTGCCTGTTTGCAACGGTTTCGCCCCATTTTACTCGCCACTTTTACGACCGTTCTAGGCATGATACCCCTCTACTTGAGTGGGGGCGAAATGTGGGAAGGGATGGCCGTTTGTATTATGATAGGGCTATTATTTGGGACTATCATTACGCTCATTTTTATCCCCGCTTTTTACAGTATTTTGTTCCGAGTGAGCTACAAAGATTACGAGTTTGACGAAGCGTTGTTAACGGCTTAGATAGTGAAAGTATCCTTTAAAATAAATACTAAAGACCCCAATTATTTGTATTTTTTGGTGAGTTTGCTGTTGATGCTGCTACTGCCGCCCTTGACGCCACTCTCAACCAAAGGGCTGTGGCTAATGAACATCACCTACGGACTGGTCTTGTCGATGGGGGTCATTCATGCGGGAACCAATCGGCGGGAATTTTTCCTGTTTGGGTTGCTAGCAAGTCTTGTTTTTGGCCTTTTTTTATACGAACAAAAAAACATTATTTTTAGCGTAGCCAACGCCGTTCTAACGCTGTTATTTTTTTCGCTCGTATTTGTAAAAATTCTACGCTATATTTTGCTGAATCCCGTCGGCGTGAACGAAATTTTTGCCTGTATTACGGGCTATTTGGTATTGGGAGTGTTGGGCGCACCTCTATTTTTTATCATCGAAAAGACTTTTGGCAATGCTTTTCAAATAGCCCAACCCCCCGAATTTTATGACTTCGTTTACTTTAGTTTCATTACCCTCACTTCCGTTGGGTACGGAGACATTAGCCCCATTCATCCACTAGCGAAGGGCGTGACGGTCATCATTAGTATTTTTGGTCAGCTCTACTTAACCATTTTAATCGCCATTATTATTGGCAAATTCTTAGAGACAAAAGCGCATGAAAAATCTTGAAAGACATATAAAAAAAGTGGAAACTGGACTGAAAGCATTTTCTATCTACTTGACCAAGAATCTTGCGGATGGAGAAGATTTATACCAAGATACCCTTTTGCGTATATTTCTAAATGCTAAGCACTTTCAAGAAGGGACTAATTTTCACGCTTGGTCCACTACGATTATGCAAAATCTTTTCATTACCCGTTTTAGAAAAAAACAAAGAAGAAAAACGCTATTAGGCTACGGCGCTAATCATTATTTGCTCAATTCTAATAATAGGATGGAACAGAATGAGGGAGAGCGCCTACTGGATTACGAAGATTTGATGCAATTGGTGAATGGTTTAAAAGAAGAAACTAGGATTCCTTTTTTACTAGTTTATGAGGGGTACAAGTATCACGAAATCGCAAAACGGCTCGACCTGCCCGAAGGGACGGTTAAAAGCAAGGTTTTCTATGCTAGAAAGAAATTAAAGCAACTGTATCAGATTCAATATTGATTACTGCACTTTATCCTGAAAAGGTTTAGTTTTTTTTCAGTATTCGAGTGCTAATGTAATCATACATTTGGGACTTGGTCAAAAATAACCCCGTTAGGGATTGTATATTGGTAGAAAATATCGATTTCATCAATTTCTCATTGTGCCGTAGGTACAATATGTCACATACTGTACCTACGGCACAGTTAGCATTAGGGAATTTTCCGAATTTTCTACCGATATAATGTACCGCTGGTATATCACACAAAAAACGCAACTGTATGGAATCACCAATTGACTTATTGAGCACTAACGAAGTTTTTAGAGACTTAAACGAACGGGAGCTAGAACAGTTAGCGAGAATTATCGAAGTACAAACTTTTGCGAAAGAAGAAATTGTTTTTAGTCCAGACAAGCAGTCTCATTTTTTCTATTACATTGTAAAAGGTCAATTAATCCTGCACTTAACCAATAACGAATTTAAAACCCTCCAAGCGGGAGAAATATTCGGCGAAATAGGCGTGATTAACCCCGACTTTCGGTCGGGTTCGGTGTCTGCTGCGGAACCAGTCGAGGTAATTTGTATTTGTGGAAAAAAGTTGTTCAATACGGAGATTACTTCACCAACTATTGCTTTGAAAGTTCTTCGTGCCCTTAGCAAACGTATTACCAATTATTTGCGTTCCCGAGAACAAATATCAACCCAAGAAATTATCGAACAGGGCGAAAGTGATGCGGTCGAATTCAAATCAACGTTGCGTTGGAACCTGCGGGCTCAAAAAAAGGACAAAGCCATCGAAAAAGCAGCCCTCAAAACGTTAGCCGCCTTTATGAACACCGGTGGTGGAACACTAATTATTGGCGTAAAGGATGATGGAACTTTACTAGGCTTATCGGAAGACCGGTTCGCTTCCGACGATAAGTTGTTACTACACTTGACCAAAATTGTTCAAGAGCGAATTGGGACGTTACATTTGCAGTTTCTTCATTTTAGCATCGAGCAAGTGAAAGACCAACCCGTTTTGCGTATAGATTGTCGTCCCGCCACTTTTCCTGCTTACTGCAAGGAGGATAAGTTAGAGCAGTTTTACATCCGTACGGGACCGTCCACAACCAATCTAAAATTGAGTAAAGTGTACAAGTATATCAAGGAGCGCTTTTACCTGATTTAGTAGTGGAACAGAGGTAAGGCAAAGTAAAATAATTAATTAGCCATTTATGAGTTCATCTTTTTTCCCTATACTTCGTTGAAAATGCTCGTCATAGCGGTGCTATGCCTGCGCTTTTCGCCTCGTCTAGGAAAAAAATATTTCCTCAAAATGACCACTTTATTAATTTATTTTGCCTAAATATTAATTGAAATGGCCATTAAGTCCATTTCAATTAAAAACCATATCACTTTTAAAATTATGGATAAAAAAGAATTACTAGCTTTCAAGGAACAATTAAAAACGGAAATAAAAGCGGAGATTAAGCAAGAGAAGAAGAAAAAAAAGAAAGGAAAAGACGTTGAAACGGGGCCAACGAACGACGTGGTTGAAGTCCGCGGCAACTTCTACACCAAAGGAGAACCGCGCAAGTCTTTCGCCACTTTCATGCGCAATCAAAACAAGTTTTACGTCAATTCCCTCAACGTGATTGACCGCAAAGCGGCGATTATGATTCGAGTGAATGCGACCATCATTTCGGCTATAGTGCTGTTTTTTCAGCATTTAGAAGACGTGCAATTTGGCATATTCATTGGCACGGTGATGGTACTTTTTTCTTTTGTCTCTCTCATGTCCGCCATCAGCGCCTCACGGCCCGATACTTTTGCCATGGCCAAACGCTACAAAGAGACCATTTTGAAGAAGCGACCAAAATTGGAAGAAAACCTATTTTTAGTAGGCATGCACGCCGATAAAACGCTAGAACAATACGAGGATGCCTACCATCAAGTTGTAGAAAATCAAGAGTTACAAATTGGTAATCAAGTGAGGACGATGTACGCTTTTGAAAAACAGATTCATAAGTCCTACCAACAAATTGAAGTGGCCTATACTGCCTTTATGGTCGGGTTTTCGGTGGTGGTTTTGATTTTTGTCGGAGGATTGGTGAGTCAATTTTTACAGTGATTCTAAATAAATAATCAAAGACTTATATTTTCCTTATACCTATGTTGATACAGGCCATCCTTTCGCGAGGAGGATGGTCTTTTTTACCAATTAGCCCAAATCGACTAACAACCCATTTTTACCATCAAAAAGGTATTTTTTACCTTTGGGAATACTCACTATCGGTTACATTTGTTGCGAGTGCTTTGATTTTCCAAAAACACAATAATATGCATTACCTACTTACGGGCGGACATTCTGGAATGGGATTAGCGTTGACCCAAAAACTATTGGCCGAAGGACATACAATTGGACTCATCGTCCGTAGTGAATCCAGAAAGGAACAGGTTCAAAAACTATTTCCGTCCGAAGCTACGCTGGAAATATTCGTAGCGGATTTGGGTAAGCGCAAGCAAATAGCAAACCTTGCCCAACAAATCCAAGCCAATTGGAGTCAACTAGATGGTTTGTTCAATAATGCGGGCCTACTACTAGATAAATTATACTACTCCGATTACGGCAACGAACTACAATTAGAAGTCAATGCCATCAGTCCGTATTTATTGACCCAAGCATTGCTGCCAGTATTAGCAAAAGGGGAAAATCCCTTTGTAGTCAATACGGCAACCAGTGGACTAGATAGCAAAAAATCCATCAATATTCCTGCCTTCAAAAAGCCTAAAAAATTCACCAAATTGCTGGGTTCTTACCTGGACTCCAAGCTAATCATGGTCTTATTGATGAACCATTTAAGTAAAGAACAGCCAAACATCCGCATTGTTAGTGTCAATCCGGGGGCTATCAAAACCAAGATGACCGCAGGTAGTGGGATGCCTTTTTGGTTAAAACCCATTCGGAATCTCTTTTTTAAATCTCCCGAATACGGTGCCCAAAATTTATACGACGCAGCCTTTGCTGATAAGTATCAAAAAAGTGGCATCTTCGTTAGTGAGCAAAAAATTCGCCCCATGCAATACGAAATCACCCGACCAGAAATCGACCAATTATTAGCTTGAGGAAGGAAGCATCATTACACTGATTTAGGGTTAAAATTAGACTTCTTTGTTCTAAAAATTATTATGTTGCTAAATGGTTATATTGTTGAAATACAGCAATTTAAATTAAGTAGCCGAATCCCATTAACAATAAAACAATATAGCAATCTAACCATCAAACAGTCTAACTAGCACCACTGAACATTTTAATTTTAGCAAACGCTGCAGATTAAAAATCGCTGTACAACATAATCATTCAAGTCATTCACAAACTCAAAACATGAAAAATATCACATGGATTTATCGAATTAGTACTGGCCTGTTATCCGCACTTATGCTGATGTCCGCTGGGATGTACTTTTTTAACCATGCGGAGGTCAGTCAATCTTTTAATAACTTGGGCTATCCCGCTTATATTATTTATCCGTTAGCCATTGCTAAAATACTGGGATTAGTGGCTATCTGGACGAATCAGTCCGAATCCCTCAAAGAATGGGCGTATGCTGGATTTTTCTTCGATTTTGTCCTAGCGTTCTCTGCCCACTTAATGGTTGGTGATGGGGAGTACGCACCCGCAATAGTGGCCACCGTACTGCTATTTACCTCCTACTTTTCTTGGAAAAAATTGTCTAGCTAAAAAATACCAGCATGAAAGACGACCAACTATTAACTATTAGCATTGCCCTACTGTTTGTACTACTATGGCTACCCACGGGTCAACACGACTTTTTGATTGACCATTGGATGAAAATTGGCACTTATGCGGTTCCTTTTATGGGAATCGGCTTATTTGCCTTTCGGCAAAAAACAAAAGATACCCCTCTTGATACTGATTTTAGATTTTTAGCGGTACTGTTGCTGGTTGCCTACATTGTCCACCAATACGAAGAGCATTGGATTGACGTGTATGGAAACTATTATGCGTTTTACACCTTTAATAATAATTTCATTTTAGAAAACCTAGGCCAACCAGAATCGACCGTTAAACCCTTGACGAAAGCATCCGTTTTTATGATTAATACTTCGTTGGTATGGTTGGTGGGGCTACTGGCTATATTACGAAGTCCCAAGCACCTGTTTCCACTATTGGCCATGGCGAGTATTATTGTAGTCAACGCCGTGGTGCATATTTTAGCGGGAGTCGTCAACTTCCAGTATAATCCTGGTTTATTGACCTCCGTGATTATTTTCGTCCCGATATATCTATGGATGATTAAAAAAGTAAAGCGCCATCACAAGCGCAGTAAATCCCTCATAATCGGTGGATTGGTCTGGGCTTTTCTAGCCCACGTACTGATGGTTGGTGGACTTTTGGTCGCTAACTGGTTTATGATTATTCCCGAACTGGTGTACTGGATTCTTTTAGTAATTTGGTCAGTATTGCCCGTTTTACTTTATCGTCCGTAGTGCTGTGCAAACAAAGAGGAGTTAAATGTAATCGCCAAATTTGGCGGCTACGAATAAATGGTATTAGTACTTTTTGTTAGGGGGTAACTTCCCGTTACCTTCTAACTTGTTGATTTTTCGTATTAAAATTTAGGGGGGTAACGGGAAGTTACCCCCTAAAAAGGCATTCTTCATAGCAATGGCCTTGTCCTCCTTACAAAAACAAGTTTTATGATTCACCCGCTACGCCAGCCCAAAATACTTTTTTGGTTATGCGCACTCTGCTTAATTTTATTGTCTCGTTCGGTTCATGCCCAGATTATTCCCGAGTTTTTCGCCGAAGAAGTAATAGGTACATTGGACGCTAAAGCACTTCAAAATCCAATGGTCGAAGACAACAAATCGCGGAGTCGTGGGCTGGACATTGCCTACCAACTGCTGACCCAAACTTCCTTCCAAGAAGAAGATACCCCACTCGACCGTCCACTGCCCCAGTTGAGTCGGTTGGACTTACTAATTTTGAAACTGAAAATACCCATTATCCTAAAAGATAAATTTAATCTAGTCGTGGGTGCCAGTTACCGTCCCGAGAACTATAATGTGGACAACATCCCAACTGCTTTTGCGCCCGAGTTTGCCAAAATGAACGAAACAACGATGAAAAGCACGGGCTTTCAAGTTATTGCCAATCGGATACTTAATAAAAACGCCTACCTCACTTTTCGTATGAAAATCACTTACAACGGTGATTTTGCTGGTTTCTTAGATTTTGACCACCGCTATGCTATCTATACCTTATCGGGCATATACGGTGTGCAAAAAAACGAAGCCATAGAGTGGGGAGTAGGACTAACGCTCAATTCTAGTTTTCGCAATCGACTAGTTCCATTACCGCTTTTTCTGTACAATCGCACCTTCAATAAAAAATGGGGAATAGAAGTCCTCTTACCCGCCAGTATCAACATTAGGCATAACCCTCGACCCCACACGATTCTACTGGGTGGGGTTAATTTTGCGGGGCGCAATTATCGCCTCGACGTAGAGCGCCGCCTCGACAATAACGAATTGGTCAACGCCGACTACATCTTGCGGCACTCGGAAATTCAGATGGGCGTAGAAATAGAACAGCGAATTATCCCGTGGCTGTGGTTGCACGCTCGCTTGGGCTACCAACTGAATTTCCGAACGACCTTCGACGCCAAAAATGAATTTGCGAACGAATTTGCGATTAGACCCGATAACACGCCGTTCTTTCGGTTGGGTATTTTTGTATCTCCACCCGATGATAGGTTAGCTAATTGATAGTGCAAAAGGTAGAATAGCGTACGGAGAGGGTATCTCAAAATGTCGTTCGTAGCTTGGGCATTCCTGTCCGAGTGAGGTCACTTTTACTCATTTACTCGGACAAGAATGTCCAAGCTACGGTTAAAAATTATACTTGGCGACATTTTGAGATACACTCGGTACAAGGAAATAGGAAATAAGCCCGAAGGCTTGAATAAATTCAAGGCTACTGGCCTTAATTAATGGTACATTTGTTCAGTTTGCTAACACTATTCTTCCACCAAATAACGACGTCTGACACACTTGAACTGTAACATAACAAAAAACAACACTCGATGAAAAATGGATTTTTATTACTCACAATATTTTTGATGGCCTGTGGTACGACCCGAAAGCCTTATTTGAGTCCGACGGCCAATCATGACTCACAAACGCAACCGTCCAAGAAATTAATCGAAACGTTATACCTCATTGGTGATACGGGAGATACGGATGGTGGTACGAATGAAGTCCTACCTGAACTACAACGGCTATTGGAAAAAGAGTCGGCTAATACTAGTGTCGTATTCTTAGGCGACCAGATTTATCCCAAAGGGATGCCCAAGCAAAGTAGTAAAAAGAG
>JBCCQK010000153.1:0-15679 GCA_039024375.1 Bacteroidota bacterium | reverse complement strand
GCAGATATATTTTTCTGTTGTAACCGACCATCGAGAAAAAAAATTAACTTTAGAAAGTTTTGAGCAATTTGATGAGTTTACCAATAGTCACTCTGTTCTAAACTTTCCCCGATATAGATACTACTATCATATTCTAGTTAATCTAAAAGCAAATCAACAAAAAGATACCAAAAAATTTTTTAGAAACTCCCAAGATGCCTTGCATTTCTTTGATAACTACAATTTTAGCTTACCCGCCTACACTCGATTTATCTTTTTAATTAACTTAATTCCAATTTTAATTGAACAAAAGAAATATCATCAAGTAGAAGGTAATATTAATGCTTGTTTGAGCCTTATTGCAAAAGGTGACACTAATTGGCATTCTGTTATGCTTTATAAAGCGTTGTATGGGTTCCAAACAAACAAACCAAGTATATCCTTAGCAGCGTGGAAAAAAGCACAGAAATATTTAGTAAGAAAAGATAAGACCATTATCGATAGGTGGTTGATGATAGGTGGTTTTTTGGCTTTTTACCATCAAATTGGCCGTTTACATTTTCCAAAAGAATTTAGACTTTGGAAATTCGTCAACACTATTTCACAAGGCAAGCGAGATTATGCTCAAAAAGCTAACGTCCTCTGCTTAGAACTCATACACACTCTGACTGCTAATAAACTCAGTCGATTTACTGATAAAGTACTGACCTTGGATTCTACTATAACAAGATATTTTAGAGGCAAGTCATACAATCGAACTAAGTACTTTTTGAAATGTATGCAATCCGTTCTGAAAGGAAATTTTACGGCTAACGGTGCTAAAAGGCATGCGACTTTATACGCCGAAAAGTTACTAACGCCACCATCTACTTACGACTTGAATCGCATGGAAAAAGAAATGGTTCCCTATGATTTACTATGGCAAGAAATAATCCGTTTTCTACAAAAAAAATAGACGCCAATAAAATAGATAACCAGTTAAGAAGTTCTTAGAAGAGGGAGAATGTTTCCATGAGTACCCTCCTTTTAAGTTTGAAAACATCCTTCTATCACTTTACATCTAAACAGGCTTATTATAGACAAGAAATAAAAGTAGATGACTTATTTTCGCTACTCCTCTCAGCCTTTCCACCTCTAAACCTTTCAACCTTCTCCGCTACTTCAACACCGTCACATTCCCTTGCTTCACAAACGTATCGCTCGGGCAAACGACCGTCAAGTGGTAGCCATATACATCGGAACAAACCATTTCACCGTTGAAAAAGCCATCCCAGCCCTGCTGAACATCCGTCGATTCAAAGACTTTTTGCCCCCAACGATTGTAAATAATCAAGCGCATAGATTCTGCTCCAGCAGCCCCCCGGACGAACAACACATCGTTTCGATTATCGCCATTCGGACTAAACGCATTGGGAAAGAAAATACGGTCTCGGCTACAGCCCACGTTAATGGTAAGACTACGCTCTACAGTGCAGGTAGGCACTTCGGTTACCGCTAGGACGGCGGTGTAAGTCGTGCGCTGCGTAGGTTCGACCGTGGCGGTTTCTCCATTGTTTTCCAAAGAGGGGTCGGGCAGCCAAGTTATTTCGTAACCATCGGGCAAATTACTATCCAAAAATAATTCGGTGGATGCGCCTACGGCAACAGCATCGTCGGTACTAGTCAAGTTGATTCCTGCTAATTCGTTGGTATCTCTGACGGTTAAATCTAGATTTACTTTGGTACAAGCAGTCCCGTTATCTACTAATGCGGTAAAGGTCGTATTTCCAGTAGGACTAACCACTGGATTATTGGGGTCATCAAACGATGAATTATCTTCCCAAGTAATCGTTGCTCCATCCCCCAAATCTATTAATTCGTTCAACGCAATTTGTTCGTTAGCACAAGCAGTTGCTGTTCGGTTATCGACGGTAGGTTCTCTAAAAACAATAGCTTGCGTCGTCTCCGATTGGCAACCCGCTGCAAAAACTTGTAGCGACACTTCGAAAGAATCCAAATTCTCCAAGGAGACGTCCAAAGAATCGACCGTACTAGCAAGGATTTGTCCATCCAATAGCCATTGCACACTATCAATGTCACCGTTGGCACTCGCCGAGGTATTCAAGAATAGCAATCTATCGGGTTTTTCGCAAGTGTTATTATCATCAAAAGTGAAAGCTGAAACTAAAGAAGATGCCCCCACCGTGACCTGCTTTCTGGCCTCTAAATCCATTCGATTCGAACAACGCAAATCGGGACGCAATTGCAGCAGCACCTCATAGGTCCCCGTATCTGGATAGGTATAGGTAGGATTTTGCTGAGAAGAAGTATCCATATCGGTCGTTGCATCGCCGAAGTCCCAGACAAACAAATCCGCATCGGAGTTATTATTTTCAAAAGTCACCTCCGTATTGCTACAATTACTCGCTGTAATAAAATCAGCGTTGGGCATAACGGGACGGTTACGGATAATAATCGGTAATACTTCCGTAGTCGAGCAATCGAACTGGTTCGTCACCATTACGGCTACTTTCACGGCTCTAATAGCCGTATCGCTGAAAATAAGTGGATTGGCAATATCATCGGCATTGAATTGCAATTGGTCGCCAAAATTCCAATCGTACGTTAACTCGTCCGTCCCTTCTTTGTTGTTGATAACGGCTAACTGAATCGAGTCGTTGGTACAAGCCAAAATTTCTCTATCCAATTCGACGCTAGGGCCTTTGGTGGGTTCAACGACAAAGGTTTCTTCCAATTGACATCTAGTATTCAAATTCTGAATGACTACCGAATACTCGCCACTGTCCAAGCCATTTCGGATAGGACCGCCTATGGAATCAATGGCTAAATCGGCCCATACGAACCGATAGTTTTCGTTACCCCCATCCACCGTCAATTCAATACTACCCGCTGGGTCGCATTCGTCGGATAGTTCTGCGTCCACTTCAAAATCCTCAAAAGCAGTAAGCACAAAAGACTGGTTTTGGATTTCTTGACCGTCCGAATCAGTGAGCACCAAGCGATAATCCTCATCCGAAATCAGCCCTTCAATTCGACCACTGAAGTCATTTTCTATCGTCGCAGTGGCCACTACATTTCCTTCGCCGTCAAAAACTTGCAGGTTCAGTGGCAATTCCGCACAACCTTGAATAGTATAGGCCACCCCACCCGTCGAATCTGTACACACTTCGTCGGGCACTATCGCCAAATTGACGGCAATATTTTTTTCCAAAGTAACAGTCAAAGTGTCCGTACAGTCACTATTCGACTCTTGCAAAATCACTTGATAGGTCCCCGCTGCTAGTCCCGTCCGTATAGAATCCATCGTTGTGTCTATTAAATCTGACCATAGATAGCTAATTGGATTCTCCGCATTGTGCTGAATCGACACCGAACCGTCCGCCGCTTCGCAATTGGGCGCACTCAAAACGGTGAAATCGCTCGTAAAACAAACGGGGTCGGGGCAATCAAAAGGAGTTTGAATAGATAGGTGCATTTTTAAAGAACACACGGGTTCCTCAGAGTCAGTAATCGTTACGCCGTATTCACCAGCCGCTAAATTACTGCGAATCGGATTAGTGGTCACCAAACCGTCCGCCCACGTGAAAGTGACCGTTCCAGTACTATTGCCAATGGTAAAAATAATTTGGCCATTATCTTGGTTACAATCTGCATTAATGATTTCAACGTCTTTGGTCAATGGACACGGAGGTGGACAATTGCGATAAGTCAAGGAGAAGTCCACCGTATCTCGACAGTCCGAACCTTTTTCAACAACAATCACTTGATAATCGGTAGCGGTCAGATTTTCACGGGTCGGATTATCTGTCACTACGCCGTCACTCCATTGGTAACTCAATGCGTTATCATTATTCGCTACTGAAATGTGCACCGAACCATTGGACTGCAAGCAATCGGGCAGCTGACAATAGGCAACGGTCGTTTTCAAATCACAAGTCGAAGGACAATTTGGGTCGTCCAAATTAAAGGAAACAACCGACCGACAGCCCTTAGCATCCGTTGCCGTTACCATATAAAATCCGGGGGTCAAGTTATCGTAAGTCGTTAAAGGGCCCCAGCTAAAAGTATAAGGCGCCTCTCCACCCGTTGCAGACACGGTGACCGAACCCGTTGCATCGTTACCGTCTAGACAAATCGGCTGTCGATTAATCGTCGCATTCGCCGTCACATTACAAATCGGTTGACAACTGGGGTCTCCCAATTCAAAAGTCACCGTTTTACTACAAACGTTATCCGAAACAATCACTTCGTAGCGCCCGGGTACTAAGTTATCAAAACAATCCCTATCGCCCCAACTGTACCGAACGGAGCCTTGCGCACCCGTCGTTTCAATACAAACCGCACCGTCCGTTCCACCACAACTCGGTTGTCGATTAATAACGGCCATGGCTTCCAAAGTACAAACGCTTTCGCACTGAAAAGTCGTTGGTTTTTCTAGCTGAAAATTCAAGCTGAGCGTACAGACATCATCCGAAACTTGGACGATGTAAACGCCCGCTGACAAATTTTTCAAGCAATTGCTTTCACCCCAACTGTACCGAACGGAGCCTTGCGCACCACTGATGGTCAGGCAAATTTCCCCACCTTCGTCGTCGCAGTTCGGTTGCGTAATCGTTGAAACGGCCGTCAACAAACAGGGTGTTGGACACCCTTGCTCCTTCAAATCGAAATCGACCATTTTTTCGCATCCTCTTGCGTCTCGAACGGTCACCCAATAACCCATTGCGGGTAGGTCATCCATACGATTCCCTTCGCCCCAACTGTAGAAAATATCCCCTACGCCACCCGTCACTTCAATGCTCACCGAACCGTTTGATTGACCGCAATCGGGTAGTTGGTGGATGATTACTCTCGTTTTTAAATCGCTACAATCCATCGTTGGGCTAGCCATTGTGTAAGCTAAACAGCTCAAGCTGAACAAGCTAATTAGCGTAGCGATTCTGCTTATTTTCAAAAAAGAGGGTTGTTGTATCATACTGTTTTTGTCTTTTCTTTCAAGGAACCATTTTTCGGATAAACAACGAAAAATGATAAAGTGTCGATTTGTAACTAGGTCGTTGAGAAGGATCGCAATCAAAAATTTCAAATCGTATATCGAAAATCTTAAATCAACCTACCTTTCACACTAGATAGATTTATGATATATGATTTTTGAATCTTGATTTTTGATTTTTTTCACTACAGCAACTACCTTCCCTACTCCCTACTCGTCGGTTCATTCTGTTCTACACTACTCGGCAAACTAATAATTTCTACCCGCCGCTGTGCGGCACTTATTGGGCTATACACATTATTCTTGACGTCTCCCAGTCGGTCAAAACCCGATTCGGGTTCACCTACGGGTAATTCTTCGAACACCAGATTCTTTTTCTCAAAAAGATATTTACCAAATACATCGCCGTGAGTTTGCGTAAAATAATTTTTGACGGAATTAATTCGACGTTGCGCTAATTCCAAATTGTAGTCAGCATCGCCGACGCTACTAGCATAACCTTTAATGTTAACAATGTAGATTTCTCCTTCGGAAAGTAGTTCTAAATTAGCTAGTAAGTTGTCTTTGAATCGGTTTAATTGTACAAAGCTGCTATCTATCTTTTCGGCGAAAAAGTCCCGGACTTCTGCTCTACTTTGCGCCGCTACTGCCCCCCTTTCGCCCGCCGAAAATTTCCTTTCGTACAAAGACTGTTTAGTGCGATAATCAAAATACGTTTCGTCGTAGGTCACGTCCGTAGAAGGGTCCTCCACCCCTCGAACTTTTCGTTTGGGAATGTCGTGGTGAAAAAAGCAAGCGATAGTATCGGGAATAAGATTCGGAACGAGATAAATAACTTTTCGAGTCGCAAGGCTATTTACAACAAAATTGATGGTCTCTGCCGTATATCCGGGGTGACTAGCAACGGCTTGGTACTGATTTCTCAGACGCACGCGATAGTTAAACTGATTGCCTATTTGGTTTTGTAGTGGCACCATACTACTTACGATAGCAGTACCATCGTTTATATCCATATCCGAAATAGGCTTTGCGGCGTCGGGTAACACAATTCCAGTGGTTGATGATGAACCATTGGTAGAAGAATTTGAATTATCAACCGTCTCACTAGTATTTAACGGTATGTTCGTTAACTCGACTAAAGCATTTGGAAGTGGTATTTCCGCCCCGCCCTGCCGAGCAAAAACCAATATTTCTAACTGCGCAATCGGCGGCAAATAGACATTCAATTCATTGATTTCGCATTCCTCAATATTCGTCGGCACAGTTTGCGTTTCGTAGCCTTTTTTACTCCCCACAACGGTTTGTTCGCCCAGCAACACATCTTCGTTGAATAGGAATTGATTACCTTCAACTTTAGAGGCCAACATCACTCTTTTCGGTTCATTAATGGCTATATTTCCTTGGGTCAACGGTTCGCCCGTTTCTTGGTCGAATAGATAAGCCAAAACCTTCGTTTCACATTCGGGCATTTCCGCCGTGTATATATCAAAACAGCCCGCTTCGATGTCTGCTTCGGGGTCGCATCCTTCTCGATTGGACACTAAAAAGGCTCTTTCACCGTCTTCTTTTAGGAAAAAATCGAAATCGTTGGCGCTCGAATTAAGCGGTTCTAATAAGTTCTTGACTGTCCCCCAACGACCGTCTTGCTTTAGCTTCGATTGGTAAATATCGTGACCACCATAGCCCGCTCGACCTTCCGAACTGAAGTAAAACGTATTCGAAGGATAGTGATAAAAAGGGGTAATATCGTCCTTGGAAGTGTTGATGGTTGGCCCTAAGTTGACGGGCGTTCCAAAGATATTACCATCATTGATTTTCGAAGCCCATATATCGAAGCCGCCCATCGCTTCGGGCGAAGGTCGGTCAGATACAAAATACAATACGGCTTCCCCGTTTTCGTCCAATCCAACACTCGGCTGAGTACTCGTCAAGCCAGAGGTATTGATAGATTCGGGCAGTTTCGTGGCGGGCCCCCAATCGTCTGGACCAATTCCGATTTTGTCTTTGTAGTAAATTTCGCAAATAAGATTAAAGTTGTTGTCTTGGTAATCACAAATCGTGAAGTACATTCGGTCATCCGAAGGCGTAAAACTGAGGTGCGTCACCGTTTTTTCAGTTACATTGATAGAGTCCCAAGGCTGACTTTCTCCTTGCAAATTATTGGTCATCGTCTTAGCGTATTCTCGACGTAAATTGACCTTTCGGTTATTGTCGAGTCGCACTTTATCTCGCTTTTTGGCGAAAGCCAACGACCCATAATACAATCGACCGTTTCGCCAAACGGGGGAAATTTCCGCAAAGGGCGTATTGACACTCGGCCCTAAATTAGCGGGATAAATGTCTCTATTGGCCATATCTGCCATCCGCACGGAATCTACAAACGCAATATTTTTTACGACTAATTTCGGTGCTTCCACCTCGCCTGCTGTTTCCAAATCAAACAGAATCGAATCCGCACGGGAGTAGTTTCCCCGATACATTTCCATCTCGGCCAGCTTTTGTTTAGCCGTACCGAACAAATTGGCTGTGTCCTGTTCAACCACCCGTTCGTAAACCGTACCCGCCGCACAAAACGCCCCGTACTGTTCGGCGGCCCGTGCCATCTGAAAGCGATTATCTAGTCGTTGGTCATCTAATCTTAACGCATCTTCGTAAAATTTATACGCCGAATAGTAGTCCTGTTGCTCATAGGCATTTTTAGCAGCTTCCTCCAATTTTACCAATTTGGAAGTTCCTTTCCCAATCAAATACGCCGAATTTTGCGCACCTAGCGTACTCAGTAAGAAACACCAACTCCCAATCAAGAAGTAGGTTAGTAGTAATTGTATTTTTCTTATATTCATTTTAAACAATTAACAATTTTCAATGGGCAATGAACAATGCTCAATTAACAACGTGCAATGAACATTCAATTGGAGGGTAGTATTCAGTTATTTCCTCTCCGCCCTTATCACCCTATTCCCTTATCACTTTATTCCCTCATCAACTTTTCATTTGGACAACGGATACCTTGCTTGATGTTGACGTGGACAGCGGATTTAGACATTGACCTTTCAGATATTTTTTATTTTTCCAAGGCTACCTCTACCTCTTTGCCTTTCTGCCTTTCTGCCTCTCTTCCTTATCACCCCATTCCCTTGACTACTTTTCATTTGGACAACGGATACCTTGCTTGATGTTGACGTGGACAGCGGATTTAGACGTTGACCTTTCAGATATTTTTTATTTTTTCCAAGGCTACCTCTACCTCTTCGCCTTTCAGCCTTTCTGCCTCTTTATCTCCAACCCTTATCCCCTTATTCTCTTATCCCCTCATAACCTTTCGACCTTTCAGCCCCTCTGCCTCTCATCCTTATCACCTTGTTCCCTTATCACCTTGTTCCCTTATCACCTTATCACCTTTTAACCTTTTAACCTTTCCGCCTCTCCACCTCCCATCAAAAAATCTTACACGGCTTTCGCTGCGCCACCTTCGGTCTCCCAAATGTGTAGATACCCGACAATTCGGGGCCACCCCGTCCGTTCGTAGCAATATCAAAATCGGACTGATTCAAATCGTAGGAAAAGCCGAAAGAGAAGTTTTGAAAATCGAGATTGATTTGGGGAAGGAGGGCATCGCCGTCGCCAAATCGGTAGCCTAGACCAAGTAGTAAACTCACTTTATTGAAGTATTTTCGGACATTAGCACCGAGGACGAATTCTTGGTGGGGCCCTTGGGATTGACTAGAGAGGGTAACGCCAACGTCCCACTTTTGCGCTACTTCAAAAGCCGTAATGCCATACAGAGAAAGACGCCGTTGTAGGCGAATATTGTTTAGGTCGTTGTTTTCGTTAAACGTTCTATTGCTGCGCAGTAAATGAAATAATCCTACTCCCAAATCTAATCTAAACCGTTTTCTTTCAGAATCTTCGGGGTTCTGTAGCCGATAATTGAGTCCGCCGCCGAGACTAACAAAGTTGCGTTGGTCCACTAAGGTCCCCTCTTCCAACGTCGGCAAATTGGGGTCAAAAATGTCCCCGTTGAACTGCGCATCTACTTGCAAACTATTGGTGTTGAAACTACGGTTAGTGAAGGCAAAATTTCCGCCAACCGACAAGAAGTGACGATTGTCGTCGGAAAGCGGGCGTACGTAAGAAGCGACCACACCAGGTGTTACTTGTTGCAAAGAAACGTCTCCTGCATTATCGTAATTAAAATGTCCACCGATGGTTAGAAAACCTTTTTGGAAAGCGGCGGGAAACAGTTTCTTTTCGGCTGTAAGGGTAAACGTTTTGTAATCCACCGGGACGCTTCCCCACTGCTGTCGATAGTTAGAAGTCAAGCGAACATCGCCGCCAAAAACGCCGACCAAACCAGGATTTAGGTTAATGGGCGCTCGGTTGAACATAGTGTAGTGGATGTCTTGGGCAAGCAGTATATTTCCAGCAAATAGTATTAGGGGCCAAAGGAAAAGGCTCCTAAAGGCAGGATTCGGTGTGTTCATAATTTAAGTTTTGTTCTTGTGGCAGCTTAACAGTTGTAAACTGCTAAGCTTAACAAAACTCAATTTACTAGAAATTATTCAGAAACAGTGTGCTTTGTGTATTTTTTGTTGAAAAAAGGTAGTTTTTTCCAAGGATTTGGTTCAATTTTCCAAAACCATCAGCTACCTTATTACGCTGCTAAAAAAGATTTCACTAAGGCGACTAACCTATTATTTTTGGTCAACTGAGCAGCGGTGAGCGGTGTGTGATGTCCAAAAATTTCTTTAGTGGTAGGGTCGGCACCGTTTTCTAAGAAGAATTTGGCAATAGCATACTGCTGGTTTTCAATACTAATGATTAAGGGCGTGGTCATAAATTCGGGATGCTGGTAATTAACATCTACCCCGTTCATAACGTGATAGCGAACCAATTCTAAATCGCCCTTTTCGGCGGCGTGTACCATTTCTTTCCAATTGCCTCCTGCGGGTGTCATTTTGTTAGTGATTAGTGATTAGAAAATTAGTGACTAGTGATTAGCCGTAGAAAATATTCGCTAAAAGTACAAAATTACAGAAAATTGTGATTGCTCTGTTTTCTGATGCTCGAACAATTCCACCAGAAAAATCTTTTTAGGAGAAAACATTGATATGCAACACCAAGAATTTTTACAAAAAGCCATCGACTTAGCCATTGAAGGGATGGAAAATGGGATAGGAGGCCCATTCGGCGCAGTAATCGTTAAGGATGGAAAAATCATTGGCCAATCCTCCAACGAAGTTTTCAAAAATCACGACCCGACAGCACACGCTGAAATTCAAGCTATCCGAGATGCCTGCGCCAACGAAGGAACACGCCACTTGAAAGGCTGTACGCTCTACACCAGTTGCGAGCCTTGTCCAATGTGCTACACGGCGGTACATTACGCCAAAATTGAGCGCGTCTTCTACGCCGCTACCCACGCCGATGCGGATAGGATTGCGGGGTTTGGCGTGGAGGAAATTTATAAAAACCTGAGAAAGTCCTTAGCACATCGCCAACCTCCCCATTTACAGTTAATGCGAGCAGAAGGGGCTATTCCTTTCGAACGATGGAACCGACGGACGGATAAATAGAAGAACGGAAAGCACAAAGGAGTTAAAACCTTTTTTCGGAGATTTCATTGTTAATAGTATGCGTACAGAAACCATCATTTGCCAAACGGATAAAAATCAAGTCCCTTTTGAAACGATGGGCAACGGTGGTCCCGTGATTCATTTTGCCCACGCCAATGGTTATCCGCCAGGTTCATATCGACAATTATTCGAAGAATTTTCGTCTGATTTCCAGATTGTAGCAATGCACCAACGCCCTTTGTGGAAAAATAGTCGTCCTAAAAAGTTGAACAGTTGGCAACTGATAGCCGACGATATGATTCAATTTTTGGATGGTCAAGGCTTGAAAAACATTATTGGAATGGGCCATTCGATGGGGGGCGTCGTGTCGGTGATGGCGGCGATTAAGCGGCCCGATTTGTTTCGGCAATTAGTGTTGATTGACCCCGTTATTTTTAATAGTCCAATTATCAAAATGGTAGGCTGGCTACCACAACCTTGGCGCAAAAAAGTGATTCCCATTGCTAAATTATCGTCGAAACGGCGAGACGAATGGGATAGCCAACAGGCTGTTTTTGATTCTTTCCGTACCAAAAAGGTATATCGCAGTTTTAGCGACGAAGCCCTTTGGGATTTTATAAAATCGGCCATTGTTCCCAACGGCGCGGGCAAAGTAACCTTAGCCTACCCCAAAGCCTGGGAAACGCAGGTTTACATCACCGCCCCCGCCTATTTAGGGCCACTAAAAAAAGTAGAAACGCCCATCCTTGCCGTCAAAGGCGAATACTCGAATGTAATAACGGCCGAGGTATGGTCGGATTGGCAAGCTGCCCAACCACACAACCACTTTTTGGAATATCCTAATTCAGGGCATTTGGTACCTATGGAATACCCCAAAGAGGTAGCGGATTGGGTGAAGCAGTATTTGTAATTTGTTATTTGTTATTTGTTATTCGTTACTTGTCTAGATGTTGACCAATAACGAATAACGAGTAACCAATAACCAATAACAGTCCTCCTAAAAATTATACGTAAACGCAATTCGGTAATCTAAGGGTAAGTCGGCCGTATCTTCCAGGAAATTCCATAAAACAGAAATCTCGTAGCCTATTTGGCCACCACTCGTGTAGCCACCACCGAAGAAGAAATTATTAAAAGAAACTCTATCCGTTTCTCCATTGGTAAAAGCAATGCTTCGACTCTCAATTTGGTATTCAGCGTGCGCAAAGAACTGTGTGAATAATTTATATCGTGTAAAAGCACCAATACCGTAGTCAACGAAGTTAAATCGCTCTACGTTATTTCCGCCCCCTACTCTAATATGTGAATAAGCTAGTTCTATTCGTGGGCCAATGGAAAATTCGGGGGTCAATTTATAACCGACCATCGGAGAAAGGGAAAAATTAAACTGACTGGTATTGAACCCAGAACCGAAATTCAACCCTACACCACCACCGTACCAAAAACGAAAACTACCCACGCCACTCTCATCGAAATAGTCTTCTGTTCGGTCTTTACGATTGCGGTCCCGTTGCGCAGAAGCATCGTCACTAAAGCCTACGATTAAAAAGGTGGCTACTAAGAAAATAGAAAGTGTTTTTTTGGCAGAGGCCAGTTGGGCAAAAAGTACGTTCATTATTAGAGGTATTAGTTACTAAATTAAATGTCAAGTTGATATAACATATCGGATATTTTGAAAATATCCGATATATTAAGTAACCTTTATGAGTCCATATACAACAACGCAATTTCACTGAAAGATGTTGATTTCAGGATAAAAAGTGGCCCACGTGAACCAATAAGCTACATTTGACTCCAAGTAGACTAAATGTTCGGTCGGATTGGTCAGCGATTGACCGAAAATAGACCACAGACTACCTTGGTTATCGGTCAAAATTACTTGGTTATTTTCGGTTGTAATGGAAAATTGTAGGATTTCCCCTTGGCTATTCTGCCGACCATAGGCGACCATTAGCTGCGTCCCTTGTTGGCCGATTACCAAGATGGGGACACCCCCCACTTCCGTTTCAATAATAGAAAAATCGTCCGTTGCAAAATGACTTTCTCTAAACCCTTGGACAACGTTCCCCACTTTTACCCCTAACATTTTTTCTTTTAAAAAATAGACTTGGTTTAAAGAGTCAATATCCAGCGGCAAATCAAAGAGGATATTGGTCGAATCGGTTCGATAATCGCCGTAAGGATAAGTGCCGTAGGGGCGGTTAAACCCCGTATTCCTCGTTAAAACCTCAGAGTTGGGAAAAAGTTGTCGCCACTTTTCCCACCGCATTTCCACAACGGGAAAAGAGGATAACGGTGTTTCTATCAAATCGCCCCGAACGCCTTTGCGCAGTAATTGCGACCAATCCGTAAACGTTTCGAATTCGTTCAAAATGGTATTAGAATTATACAATAATCCCGATACTCGAAATTGCAGTGTATTATTCCGCACTCGTCGGTCAAAAACAATGCTACTACCCGATAAGGCAGAATAAGTGATAGCTATCGGAATGGAATCTATTTCGTCGTTGACCACTTCGTGCCAACTCAAAATTTGTAGCGGATAGGCTCTAATTTTTCCGTTTATACTTACCCCCAATACAATACTCGAATCCCCCAAAAAATCTACTTCGGAGGCCTGCTGAAAAATAGGATTATTTATGGCTGGAATATCGCCATTCCCCTCACCTTCTGCCAATTGTTCCCGAGGAATGGACCATTCTCCACCTAATCGACCCTGCGAACAAGAAAAAAATAGAAGTACACCGATACTACAAGCAGCAAAAAAACAATTGAAATAAGATGAATTGTGCAAATTGAATGGTATTAGACGACCAAATTAGTCGGATTTTGGTAACTTTCCAAGAGTACATCTTTTGTTTTTAAATAGTGCCAATCTATCCATCTTCTCAATACCTAATCTCCACAACTCTGATTAAATAGTGTAATTTTGCAGCCGCCATAAACATTCAATCTTTTGTTCTTAAAAAATATTCTTTGTCTTACAAAAGTTTATCCAGCGCATTCCTACCTTTCCAGCAATCAACGGACGGCATTGCCTTACCGAAAAAATTTACTTTTCCCTTCTACTACGAGCCGCATCCGCTTTGTCGAATGGCCGCCGAAGAATTGCAGCAACATCTGAGAACTCAAACCAATTGGACGCATAATTTTGGACTTGATGACCAACAAGCAGGCTTGGTTATTGGCAAAATGTTTGGGGTCTTGGTCGTCGAAAATCCAACGGGACAATTAGGTTATTTAGCCGCTTTTTCGGGTAAATTGGCCGATGCTAACCACCACCCTAAGTTCGTTCCACCCGTTTTTGATATGTTGACCAACGATGGCTTTTTTAAAAAAGAAGAAGCCATTTTGAATGACCTCAATCGGCAGATTGAAGCGTTAGAAAATGACCCTACCTTTTTGGAAGCTACTACTCAATTGGAGCAAGAGAAAGCGTTACGAAACCTACGATTGACCGAACAGAAAGCCAAAATGAAAGCTGCTAAAAAAGCACGAAAAGCACAGCGAACTGAGGCATTACCGCAATTATCCGAAGTCGCCTACAAAGAACTGACAGAAAAACTTCGCCAAGAGAGCATCAAGAGTCATTTTTATCTAAAAGATTTACAAAAATATTGGCAAGAGCGATTGGCCAGAAGCGAAGCCAAAGTTGCGGTATTTAACCATGAGATAGCTACCCTAAAAGCCGAACGTAAGGCTAAGTCCAACGCACTGCAAAGTTGGCTATTTCAACAGTATCAATTTTTGAATGCTCACGGGGAGACGAAGCACTTATTAGATGTTTTTACGAAGACTACTCCACCCGCAGGGGCGGGCGAATGTGCTGCCCCCAAGTTGTTGCAATACGCTTTTCAACATCAGCTTCGTCCCGTCTGTATGGCAGAATTTTGGTGGGGGCAATCGCCTAAGTCGGAGATTCGACGGCATGGTCAGTTTTATCCCGCTTGTCGGAGCAAATGCGAACCCATTTTGGGACATATGCTGCAAGGCCTTTCCGTTGACGACAATCCGCTGTTGGTCAATCCCGCCGTCGGTAAAGCACTTCCCATCATTTACGAGGACGACTATCTTTTAGTCGTTAATAAGCCGTCTGAGATGCTGTCCGTTCCTGGTAAAAATGTGCAGGATTCTGTTTATACCCGTATCAAAGCGCAATACCCCAAAGCGACGGGACCACTCATCGTGCATCGCTTGGATATGTCCACTTCGGGTTTACTAATCTTGGCCAAAGACAAGGAAACCCATCGCTATCTGCAGTATCAATTTATTAAAAAAACGGTGCAAAAACGATATGTAGCGTTATTGAATGGCTTAGTCGAAAAAGACGAGGGCATCATTGATTTACCGCTTCGGGTGGACTTGGACAATCGCCCGCAGCAATTGGTTTGTTACGACTATGGAAAGCCAGCGATGACCAAATGGAAAGTGATTGAACGAACGAACGGGCGGACGCTTATTCATTTTTTTCCCGTGACGGGGCGGACGCATCAGCTTCGGGTGCATTCGGCGCATCCGTTGGGGTTGAATACGCCGATTGTGGGGGATGATTTATACGGGACGAGGGACAAGCGATTGCATTTGCACGCAGCGTGGATTTCGTTTCGGCATCCAAAAAGCAGGGAGTTATTGGAGTTTGAGGTCACTGCTGATTTTTAGGGAACACGGATTTAGATGTTGACTTTTACTTCTTTCTCATTTAAGCCCTTTGTTTTTATCACACTACCGCCGAGTACTCCTGCTACTACCTACTAATACCTATTCTCCGTCACAACGTCCGAAGGATAAAAGGTCAAATCCAATACCCGAAGTCGTCGCCGTCGCCCTTCCCCAAACTTCAACTTTTTGGGCGGAATTAGCTTCAGTAAGGAACCCAAGGCAATTGAACCTGCCGCAATAATACCTGTCGCCTTCCATTCGTCCGCTTCAAAAGGCGGATTAGCTAAATCCCAGATGGCTTGATAAGTAGTTGGAACCACCCACGACCATTGTAAAGCCCGCCCAATGCCGTGCATGGCGCTTTTTTTTCGAAACCGCAGCGCCGTAATATCTTCTAATGGAATAATACGGTCATAGAAAACCAAGGCTTGCGCATCGGGTAGAACGTCTTCGATGACGGCCTCAAACCAAT
>JBCCQK010000152.1:0-15682 GCA_039024375.1 Bacteroidota bacterium | reverse complement strand
GTAGAATACGATTGGGTACCTCATCCCGTTTTGCATTTTAGCTTCAATAGTTTTGGACATAAAGTGACGCATTTAAGTAGAAGTATCAGCTATGAGTTGGAAAGAAACGCCCAAAAATTTGCCATCGACTTACCTTTTGAGGGTATAGCTGATAATTTTAAACATTTAGTTCAAAAAATAGCTGAAAAAGAAAATAAGCCCGTCGTTTTATTGGTGGATGAGTACGATAAGCCTATCGTAGATTTTATTACAGACCACGAGCAGGCCAAAGAAAATCAGAAAGTACTACGCGCTTTTTTTTCGCCACTCAAGGAACTAGAATTTCAAGGCCATCTTCGTTTCCTATTCGTCACGGGCGTCTCCAAATTTAGCAAGGTGTCCCTTTTCTCCGATTTGAACAATCTGACGGATTTAACGCTTTCCCCGCAAGCCAACGACTTGACGGGTATTACCCAACAAGAACTGCTGGAAAACTTCGAGGAATATCTTGAAAAAGGAGCAATGGAGTTGAAAGTGAGCAGAGAAAAATTGCTAGAGCTTATCCAGCTTTGGTACAACGGATACACTTTTGACGGCGAAACTCGTCTTTACAACCCCTTTTCTTTACTGAGTTTTTTTCTACAATTTCGCTTCCGCAACTTTTGGTTCGCTACGGGGACGCCTACTTTTTTAATAGAAATGGTGCGCAAAGAGTGGATAAACCCGTTGGAATTGGAGCATAAAAAAGTGCCCGAATCGTTTTTTGACAGCTTCTCTATCAAAAATTTAGACTTCACGGGATTGCTTTACCAGACGGGTTACTTGACCATCAAAGAAGCCATTACTCATCCTATTAGTTTCGACATGGACTATACGCTGGGTTATCCCAATCGGGAGGTGCGCAAGGCCTTTGTTTACAATTTGGTGCAAGCCTATACTTACCAACCCAAATCTACCGTCGGTACGGCCCTATTGAATATGCGGGACGGCTTACAAACAGGCGATTTGGATTTATTTTTTGAAAACCTCAATATCTTACTGTCCGACTTATCTTATCTACACCAACCCAAGGTTCACAAAAACGGCAACGCCAAAGCCAAGCTGATGCAAATGTGGGAGGGCTATTTTCATACCATTATCTACTTGGTGACCGCATTTTTGGGAATGGAAGTACAGTCGGAAATCACGAAACACAAAGGTCGGCTTGATTTAGTCGCCGAAACGCAGGAGTATTTGTACCTAATGGAATTTAAGCTCGACGAACCCGTCAAAGATGCCATTGAACAAATTAAAAATCGACAATATGCCGCCAGCTTCCAAAATACACCCAAAAAATTGGTATTGGTAGGCGTCGGTTTTTCTAAAGACGAACGAACGGTACAGGATTGGGAAAGTGAATTTATCAAACCTGCTAGTCGATAAAAACCACCTTTTTAACCACCTGTCCATTTCGCCCACTTACACTCACGAGATAAGTTCCGCTGGGAAGGTCACCCTTAGGTAGTGCTATTGTATGAATGCCTTGACGAAATCTATTATTTTCAATCGTTTTTACTAATCTTCCTTCAAGATTGAATAAGTTGATAAACAACCTTGTATCTTCCTCTAAAAGTATTTGAAGAGTGCCAGCAGTCTTAATCGGATTCGGGAATAGCTTGATGTCAGAAATCAACTCTAATTCGGGTGGTAAAGATGTAGATAAGCACTGAAAGTCTGAGTTAAACTCCAAGTTTACCGTACCTATTCCGCCGACGGCTATCCACAAAAAACGCTCTTCGTTAATAGGGTAAGTGGCATTGTCAAAATCGTGACTACTACCACCACTGTACCCCAAATTAACCGACTCTTTTAGTAATTCAAAACGGTATTTAGTACCCGCTTTTTTGGCATCGGCCGTAATGCTTTCCCGTTTGATAACTTGGTTGACATCGTAGCGATAGGTAATCATGTTTGTCCTGAAGTCGATGTACATCCAGTATTCCCTATTTCTATCGTTTCTATCATCTCTAATAAATAGTTCGATACGGTTGATACCCGATGGTAGGTCTTCTTTTAAAGTCATCTCTAAATACCCTTCTTTACTTTGGGACAGACCATCCGTTTTAAAAAACTGAATGTTGTTAGAAAAGGTATATTTAGCGTCGTCGTGAGTGATGGTGTTGGGCGACCAAACGCTATTCCAATCGAATGGACAAGGAGACTGGCCAAAGCAAGATTGACAAATAAAAATAACTGCGATAATACTTGTAAGTACTAACCTTTTCACTATTTTCATATTAGTTGATTTTTGTGGATAGAAATTAAAATGAAAAAATAAATGAATAAATTTATTTTTAACCCCTTATTGTGGCTAACTGTAGTGTTTGGTCTGTCTATCTTGATTAGAAATAAGGTATGGAAAAAACGATTAAAATACTTAGGAATATTTTTCTTTTTAGTATCGTCAAATTTATATTTGAGTACGATAGCGCTGCACTTATGGGAATACGAAACAATAAATTCCGAAGATATTAAAGTCCCCTACGATATTGACTTCTTCCAAGGCTTGGGGGTTTTCACTCTTCGATATTATTCCCAACGATGACGCATTTGACAAGTGGAGAAGGGTTACTTACGAGTGGGGCTGTACGATTTATTTCAAGATGAAGGGGTATATTTAATCATTTCATTCAAAAAAGAAAATCATTAACCTCTCCGAAGAAAAGATTAACGATTTCCAAAAAATAATTTCTAAAGGCCGTTTAAAACGTAATTGAAATCTAAAATTTAAAATGCAAAATTTAAAATTACAAAATACTGAAAATCAATAATGCGTATTTCAAATTGACATCCATTAGTTTTAAATTTCACTGATGGTCGAAAGCAGTTTAGGTAGCATTTACCATTTGCGAATTGACCATTTACCATTTTACAAATTATCTATTGCCTTTTACAAATCGGTCAATGGCCAAAGACTGTCCGTCCAATTGCAACTCGATGTTGTAGATTCCGAAAACTAGACTTTCTACTTCCAATTTTACATTGTTGAATCCCTTCACCAAGGTTACCTCCTTGCGACTGACTTCTTTGCCCGTTGCGTCTAGTACGACCATTGCTCCGTCGGTGTCTCCTTTTTCCCAGTTCATATCAACAAATACCTCATTTATGGCTGGGTTAGGAAATACTTTGGTAGCGGTGGATAGTACCGTCGTGTTACTTTCAACTAGAACGGGTGCTTGCGCTTGTTGGCAAGGCACAGCGGAAAATTCCGCTACGTTGCCGCTATACGCCTCACCGCGAGCGCCGAAAATGGTAATAGAATTTCCAACATTGGCACTTCGACTATTGGGCGCCATGAAAGGGTCTTCGTCGTTGTTCATCAAGGCTACATCACCCGTACAGGGTAGGGCGTTTTTGAAGGTAAACAAAGGCATTTCAACGCCCGCTTCGTACAATAAATCCACAGTTCCTAGAGAAGACAAACCAAAAGAAATATAGTCCATGCCGGGCGCTTCGGCGGGTGCGTCGCTGCGAGAGTTATCTTGCCATTGGACGTCCAACTGAAGGCTCTTTAAGTCCTTTACTTCAAAAGAATTGGTCGGTACTTTCACGGTAACTTGTGCGGTGCTGGTAATGTTGTAAGGATGGGCGTAGGACTTTTCGGGTATCAATGATACTAGGTAGGTCTCGCCGTCCGCCAACTGGGTCAGCTTGAATTGTATTTGGGCAGTCATTGTGCAAATGGTGGCTGTGACAAATAGCATTGTCAAAAAGCCTTTGAAATGTAGTGTGTTGTTCATTGTAGAGAATGTCATAATAAAAACAATTGTTTATAGGTTTGATTAATACAGGAATGGGTGGTAAAACATGCATCAATAGCTGAAATCCAAAAAAGGGTCATTTAGATGATGGTTCTATTGTTTGGTTGCTATATTGTTTTTCCTAAAATCAATTGGAAAGAACAGCATTAGTATAGTTGGACAATAGCATCTCAAGCTAAATGCTTAGTTGAATTATTCTATTTCGATGTTTTCTCACACAATTCCAACCTTAAGGTATTTGTTCTGAAATTGCAAAGTTCAACCTATAGCGTGTGTTCTCTGGATGAAAGAGGACATTGAAAAAGATGATGGCATCTATATCGTTTTTAGGGCCTTGGTACTTCACTTTTCCGTCCATGTTTGTGTCCGTTCCGTAGTACCCGTTTAAAACACTATTATAAGTAATGGGCGTACCGGGGTTTTGGTACCAAAGCGTTAAGAAAATATCGAAGAAAATCATATCTCTATCGGGTAGCCCTAGGCCACCGCCTGCTAAAAGAATGTATTTATCTGGATTGGCGTTTCCACCCCAGAGGACCATTTTTCCTCTAAAATTAAATTGGGCATTATTACCGTAGGTGGGCGTATTCGGGTCGGTGAAATCAATGGTTACTGCTTCACCCGTTTTGAAAGTAATTGCGTCTGCCGTCATCACCCCTAAATGGTTTCGGTGTTTAACGATTACGTAATAATTGCCGTCGGGAACGTTGAATTTTACGTTAGAAATACCGTCAATATCTACAATGTCTCCATCTCTTTGAATCAAAGCAGCGCGGGTAGCGACCACACTCTCGGCGCTTTCTTGACTTCTTAATTCTAAAAAGACCCAATCGACAACGGCTTGACCACCAGTGACTTCCAAGACAGAAGGGTCGATGGTTTCTACACCGCCTTCTCCGACGTGGAGGAAGTTTGGTATGCTGGTGTAAGGCTCGGTTAATGGGATGTAATCGTTGCTTCGCAGTCGGTCTCTCATCAGTCGGTTGGTCGCATTGTAAGGCCCTTGAAGAATCACCGTTAGGGCTACTTCATTACCCGTATCGACTTCTTCCGCTTCGCAGAATAGCGCTTCCGCTTTGGTGATACCATTCAATTGACCATGTTGGATAAGGGCCGTTCCGTCGTTCGTACTAGCACTGTTAAAATGGGTGTTTGTAGCGTCGAAAGTTAAATCGGGAGACAAAGTATTGTCCATCACATCGAAGCAGATATTACCGATGGTTTCCCATTTGGTAGTGGTAATTTCGGGGCAGCTTGCTCCTGCCGTATTCAACGTAGTGGTCAAGCAAAATTTACCCCCAACGGAAGTACCATCTATTTTATGCACATCCCAAGGACTCATCTGTCCACCAATGCAGGTTTCTTGCTCGTCAAAATGAACGGACGTATAGTTGGCAAACTCTAGGGCATCGGAGTTATAATTGACCATGATGGAAGAAGTACCAATCGTAAAGTCTTCTTGTTGCGCTTTTGCTTGAATATCAACGCAGTAACTGTTCGCGGCACAATCTAAGGTAGGTCTAAATCGCAGGTCAATTTGACTTTTTACCTCGGGGACGGTTTCACCAACGCAATTACAATTTCCATCGTGTGTGTCATTGATAGTAGCTAGGTCACCGTCGGTACAAGAAGTACCTTTTTCGGGGCAGGTATTATCTGGACAGCCAAAGTCGCCTAAATATTCTCGATACCCACAGAGCTCACTGACGGTTTCTGTTAGCAGAGAATCCTTGAGTTGTACAAAAAAGGTGATAGTCCCCTCAGTGCCGGGTGCCGCTTCGTAGCGAAGGCCCGTCCCTTCTTGTCCGAGGGAGTTTTTCCAAGTAACTAAATACGAATCGGCACAGACCAAATCAAGTTGGGTGCCACAGCCCCCATCAATGGTATTGGCCTGCGCCTCGATTTTCGGTAATACTTTAAATTCTACATTAATGGTTCTAGTTACGCAGTTGTCGTCGTTTAAGACCTCTACTACTAAGTTTAATTGGCTGATGCCACAGTTGGCGTCCTCATTTTCTAGTTTGATGGCTTTTATATTATCAATTTGGTCATTATCGATAATTCGATAGCGGAGATTATCCGAAAAATCCAATCGGTTGAATAAGTCATAAACTTGGTCATCACATCCGATAATTTCGATGCTTTCTCTCTGATTGTCAGGACACTCCACGGTGCAGTCGTATCTCTGAGTGAACGTTTGCGTTAAGCAATTCATTAAACTAGAATCGCCCAAAATGATTTCATCCGTTCGGTAGTTCACCGTGTAGGTTACCGTTCCGATATTATTTTCTCTAGCTGTATATTTGGTCCCTTCACCGCTATTGCCGTTCGTATCTTCCCAAGTGACGGTGTATTTTTCGGGACACTCTAATGCTAAATCGTATTGACAATCTACGTTAGGATTGGGAAAAATTTCTCCGTAAATGGCGGGAAAGACGTTGATTTTCAATTGAATATCTTCAATCAGACATTGCTGTTCGTCGTAGGCTTCTATCAAGTAGTTTTTCGTTCCGCTTTCGCAACCGAAAGGGTTTCCAATTTGATAAAGGCTATCTTTTAAAATATCTTCCTCGTCCACGTAGGTCAAGTTGTCGTTAAGCACTAGGTAATCGGACAACCGAATAGAAGTATTGGCGCAAGCGTTAATCGTAACTTCACTGTTTCGAGTGGTGGGGCAGCTATCAAGACAGGCAAAGTCTGCTTCAACTACGAAGTTGAGACAAGCGAAATTGGTGCTATCTAGCTGGCTGCTATCTATGGCCACGACGTAGAATTTTACGGAACCCGAAGTGCCGCTTCGCCCATTGAAAGTAGTCCCCTGTCCCGTATTGCCTTCGGAGTCTTCCCAAGTGGTGATGAATTTGTTGGGACAACTGAGGACTAACGCTACGTCACAATTACCATTCGTTCGGCGAATTTCTCGTTCGACATTGGGCAGTAGCGTGGCCGTTACGCTCACTTCTTGAAGCAAGCAGTCATTTACATCAAAAACTTTGACGCCGAAATCCTGTCGTTTGATAGTACATTCTTTGTTGTCAAAAGTAAGCTCGTTGCCGTCGTCCAATGCAATGCCTTCCACTACGAATCTGTCCCTAGCGGCTAGGCCTAATAATTGAGGAAGATTTAGGGTTTGACGACCGCAAATGGTCAGGGACAAATCTTCGGCAACCGTAGTTGGACAATCGGCCGGACAGGAGTAATCGGCCGCAAAAGTTGTAGTTGTGCAACTCCTATCCGAAAAATCGCCGATTAGGTCTGATTTATAGTTGACGTAAAATTCTACGAATCCACTTGTTCCCGCAGCAGCTTCGTAAATAGTTCCCGTCCCCGTACTATCAAGACCGTTTTTCCACGTTACCTCATAATTTTGTGGGCAATCAAGCTGTAATGCCACTTTACAAAAACCGTCGGAATGTTGGATGTTTCCTGTTATTGGGCGAATAATCGTGAGGTTCAAGGTGACCTCTCGAATTGGGCAATTGTTTTCGTCAAGAACGACGATAATATGTTTCTGAGGAGTCAAAAGGCAAGAATCCCCATTCGCTTTTAATTCGTATTCGGCTAATTCGTTCAACGAAATACTTTCGGATTCAATTTTATCGGTACTGCTCAGCTGAATACGATTGCGTAGATTGACAATATCTCCTTGACATCCCACTACATTGATGGTTTCTTGAATGCTCGGTGGACAAGGCATCGGGCAGCTATACGCCACGTCGTAAGTAGTCGATAGACAGGGTAAATTGATAGAGTCGGGGACGGTAATGCCTTTAAATTGCAAGGTGAACTTAACCGTTCCACGGCCTCCTTCGCTGGCTACAAAAGTTGTTCCTCCACCCGTTCGGTCACCTGCTTGCCAAGTAACCTCGTACAAATCGGGACATTCTAAGATTAATTTAGCGGTACAGCTATCCAAAGATAAATCTGTATCGGCGATGAAGTTAGGAATGGTTCTAACGGTTACTATCGTTCGTTCTACTAAACATTGGTCGTTATTATATACCTCTCCAATGAATTGATACAAGCCAACTTCACAACCCGTAATGGGTAGAATATAGCGTTCTGGATTGCTAATGACCTCCGAATTTTCTTCTTTACTGACCACTAAATCACCGTTCATCGGATTGATGATTTCTTTTAAATTAATGGTGTCATTTTCACAAAAATAGGCCGTTACCCTTCGCTCCAAAGTGGTCGGACACGGATTGCCATTTAGAATAATTTCCTGCGTACACTCTGCCACATTGCCACAAGCATCTTGCGCTTTCCACGTCCGAATAATCGTTTTTTGGTCGAAACGACAATTGTCGGGTGCCGCTTCGCTGTCCGAGAAGGTCAAAGTAACGTCGCTACAAGCGTCCGATGCCGTTGCTTGCGAATTGAGTGCTTCGGGCGTGATGCGTCCCCCGCAGTCCATCGTAATGTCGTCTGGACAATTGAGAATGGGTTCTTTGGTGTCAACCACCTCAATCGTTTGACTAACCGAAGCGGTGTTTCCACAAGCATCAATAGCAGTCCAAGTTCGAGTGATTTTTTGCTGCCCAACACAAACATCGCTACTTCCGCTAGTAGTCTCATTCATCGTCAATTGGACGGCGTTACAGTTATCAGATGCGATGACAAAAGCGGTATCAATGGAAGTACCACATTCCACGGTTAAATCGTCTGGAACGTTCAACAAAGTGGGGGAGGTAGTGTCTTCCATTTTTATAAAAATAGTTCCCTCATCGCAGCAATCTGCTGAACCGTCACTGCAGACTTTGTAGGTAAACTCGTCGGTGAAGCAAGTGGCTTGGGCGGGAACGTAGGATAAAATTCCATTCGAGTTGATAGTAGCCGTCCCTTTACTCGGGTCAGTCGAAATGGAAAAAGTAGCGTTGCTAGCTACGTCATTCGCCGCTATATTGATGGTGTAAATATCAAGTGGACAATCACTCGATAAACTATCATTTCTAATGGTAGGTGGTGTGCAACCACATTCGTTGGCAAAGGCGGTTGTAATATTGGTAAAAACACCTTGGTCGGGTGACATCGTTCCATCGTTGGGTTCGTGGCGATTAAAGCTAGAATTTCCACGGTCAAAAACGATATTTGGATTTTTGTCGTAATCTTTTATGGTAAACCGAGCAACGCCAATATCAATCCATGCCGTATCAACGATGGGACAACTGGCCGAAGGTATTTCGGCAAACAGTGTCAAATTGCAAGTACCAGATACCGCACTGTTGAATTTGTGAGCTGCCCAAACGGGGAAATTGAATCCCGTAATACATTGATTATTTTCGTCAAAGTTTTTCGAAGTGTAATCTATAAAGGTAAGTGCAGTATCGTTGTAGGTGAATAAAACAGAAGAAGTACCAATTTTGAAAGTGTCGCTCTGTGCTCGTATTTGTAAAGTAGTCGTAAGGACATCATCGGTACAATTGATTTCCGTTTTCAATCTCAAATCAAAGGCATCGTTCTCCGTTTGAGCCGCTCCTTTTTGCTGAAAAAAAAGAGTGCAAAGGACGAATAAAGTGAGGAAGAATCGACCGCAAGCAGTGTAAGTGTTCAGTTGCATGTAAGCGTAAAGTTTTACGTTCTCTGACGCTTTTCGCAAGATTCGTCAAAGAACCAATTTTAATGACTCCGTCGTTGCAGGGGAAATTGACCTTGTAGAAATAATTGTTTGGTGTCGGTTGAATCTTTGAGGGAGAAGGGGAGAAAGTTCGATAGGAACTAATCTAAAAAGTAGCAAATTTCGTACCAAAGAATACGCACTGGTTATTGCCAACAAATATTCGTAGCTTAGTCCATCTAGCCCGATAACTGAACTTTTTTGTAGATGTTATTCTCTACCAATGAAATTCCCTATATTTTTGATAGTCAGTGCTTTATGTTTTTTACCTAAAAGTGTAAAAGCGCAGTCAGTTCGTGACAGTTTACTAACGGTTTATCAAAGTGATGGTAGATTGACCGAAAGAATCGACGCTGCTAACCAACTATTTCTACAAACTTATCGAAAAAATATCGCCGAAGCTGCGGGCTACGTCGATTTTATGTTGGAAGGTGCTACTTCTATTGACTACGCAACGGGCTTAGTAAATGGTAACTACGGCAAAGGAATCGTAGCGTTTTTGCAGGGTCAGTTCGAAGAAGCACTTACCGCTTACGACCAAGCGATTTTTTATGCTCAAAAAACGAATATAGACCCGATGAAAATTTGGTCGGGAAAAGCTAGCGTTTATTTAGTCACGGGGAAATTAGATACGGCCATCACCTTGTATCAAAAGGCGATTGTTCATTTTGACAGTACGAAAAATTACAAAGAAGGTCTGCGGGCGACTAATAATTTGGCGGTGATTTACAGTCGTTCGGACCAATACCAACGGGCTTTGGAAATGTACCAGCAATGTTATGAAATTGCGGAAATTTTGGAAGATAGTATTACGATGGGCAGGGTGCTAACGAATATAGGTAACTCCTACTTTGATTTGGGTAACGATGCAGAAGCGATTAAATATTTATTGCGGGCACTTAAAATAGCCGAAGCGCGAGGAGACGAAAGAGGACAATCAGTCACATTAAATACTATCGGGCAACAGTATCTGGAAACGCAGCAACCCAAACAGGCCTTAGTTTATTTGAAAAAGGCGCTTGTGCTGAAAAAAAATCAGTCCCTACAACCGTCCTACGCTAGAACACTGATGTTCTTAGGACGGGCGCAGCTCGAATTGGACAACGCTGAAGCGGCTACCCAAAACTTGAAGGAGGCCATTGAAATTTTGACCAACTTGAAGGATTTGCTCGTATTGGCCGATGCCCACTATTTTTTGGCAACTATTTATTTACGAAGCAATCGGACGGAAGCAGGGATTCAGCAACTAAAGATTGCCGAAGAAATGGCTCTTGATAATGAAAAACGTGAAGTACTTGCTAAGATTTACTTGCAATACGCCCGACTTTTTAATGAAAATGGGTTAGCTAGTTTTCCTGAATTTCAATTAGATGTTGGTAATATTCTATCGCAAGCCGAAGCGTATGTTGAGGAAACGGATGACCTCAAGGGGAAAAAGGAAGTCTATACGGCTAAAGCCAATTGGTTGGCCGAACAACGTCAATTTGAATCCGCACTCAATTACTACCAAAAAGCCCAAACTATTAAAGATTCGCTGTATAGTTCCGAACAAATCAGCACCTTAACTGCTATGCGTACTCAATTCGAAACGGAGCAAAAAGAGCAGGAAAACGAATTGCTATTGGTCAAAAATAAACTCGCCAATCGACGAAATCAACAATACCTAATTGGATTTATCTTGGCCTTGTTGGTTGCCTGTGGTCTAGGCTACTTAGCCTATCAATTGAAGCGGACGAAAGACGATTTAGCCACCCAGAAACAAACCATCGAACTACAAAACCAAGAGCTATCGGCGCTCAATGAGACCAAAGACCGCTTTTTCAGCATCATTGCCCACGACCTCCGTAGCCCCATTGCTGCTTTCCAAGGTATCGGTACGCAAATAAATTATTTCTTAAAGAAAGAAGCCTACGACCGATTAGCTACTTTAGGACTAGCGATTAATCAATCTTCTGCGCAACTGAATAATTTGCTGGACAATTTATTGAATTGGTCACTGACACAAACGGGAAATATTCCTTATCGGCCGAAACGTTTCCGTTTGCTTGATTTGGTAGAAGAAGTGGGGGAGTTATACCGAGGAGCGCTGCAACAAAAAGAGTTAGATTTGTCCGTATCTATCGCCGAAGAAGTACAGGTATTTGCGGATGAGAGGGCCATCAGTACGGTTGTTAGAAACCTACTTAATAATGCTATTAAATTTTCTGAAAAGTCAAATCCAATTAAAGTAGTTGCCGACCAGTTAAACGATTACGTGGTACTGCTGTCAGTTCAAGATTTTGGGGTAGGGATGTCCCCAGCGCAAACTGAACACTTATTTAAACCGCAGTTAACCAGTCGAGTAGGTACGTCTGGAGAGCGAGGAACGGGGCTGGGGTTGCTATTGTGCAAAGAATTGTTGGTGGTCAATAAAGGGTACATTGCCGTTGAATCGGAAGTGGGTAAGGGGACTCAGTTTGTGGTTACTTTGCCTACGCAATAGTTTCAATTATAGCTTTGTTTACTTTGCTAATTTGACATGTAGTTTTGTTGCAGGGGATTGGACGCTGACTTTTCTTCTTTAGGTTTTTACTGCTGCTTACTGCCACTGCTACTTGTTTTTTGTAACATGGAAATAGGGAACACGGAATCAAACGTTGACTTCTTTCTTTAGCCTTTTATTTATTTCCATTATTCTTTTTTGGACAGCGGATACTTTGTTTGATGTTGACTCGGACAACTGCTTGCCCGTATGGGGATTTAGACGTTGACTTTACTCTTTGGTTTTTTACTGCTGCTTACTGCTACTGCCACTGCTACTGCCACTTGACTAGGATTTATCCTGAATATTCCTGTTGAACGGACGACCGTGTACCGTACGCCGATTACCGTGAGCCGAACAAAATCTACTCCACTTCAATGCTATAATTCTCATCATAAATCTCTACAAATAGCGGGTAGTTATCACCTAGTCCATTATAAGCTGCCGATTTTTCGTCCAAACGGTGTTTGGTTACTTTGACGTTCAAATTTAGCGATTCCTTAGAAGCGGGTAAATGGGCAAATTGGAAAGTCCGTTCTTCGTTGGGATATAAATTATTATCCGCAATTTTCTTGGCTTCCGGATACCATTCCCAAATTTCTCCAATTCTATCCGTTTGGGTAGCAACGGTATCGCCCGCCGAATTAGTCAGCGCAAAATGAATAAGGAAAAAGCGTTCGGGGTCGCCCGATGGGACTCGGTGCCCCGCTAGTTCGTTTCGAACCGTTAATTGGGAGGTAATAGAATCGGTTAGCGCAATTTTTTCAGTGGGTTCTTTCGGATAAAAAACGTAGCCGTTCAACATTTTGGTGACTACTGTATCAAATTTTGGAATGCCTGAACCCGCAAACCAATGCCGATGACTAATTCGTTTTTCGTGGCCAACGGCGATGGGGCGTTCTACTTCTTCCATGTGGCAGCTAATGCAATTTTTCTTTCCATAATAAGGCCCCGCTTTCCATTCGTCACCCGTTTCGAACGTGCAAACTAAAGTTGTCGTTAGCGTAGCGGTGGCGTTGTGACAAGACAAACACATTTTTTCGGACAAAAAATCAGGGTCTTTAACTACTTTATGCGGTGCTTTTTTGGAACCAATCGCTCCAATAATAGCGCCATCTCTAACGTGACAACTCGCACAAGTGATGCCTTCTTGTTGTAGTTCTTCGTCAAAATGGGGGTTTTCTTCTTTAACGGGCTGATAAATATCTCCATCTACTAATCCCGTTACGATGTGTTCTTGTTGATTTTGTAGTGGAATATGGCAGTTGATGCACATGAATGGACTGGATTCTTTTCGAATTTCCGCTTGAAATTGCAGGTCGGTCCAAGCGTGCGAATGGGTCGATAGACGCCATTCGTCGTAATGTTCTCGGTGGCAAGGCGCACACGAAGTAGCATTGATGGCATAGAGTCCTTCGGGAGGTTCTTGGTTGGGAATAGCCATTTCCCAAGATTGGGTGAGCGGGTGAATGTCTTTCTTTAACTGAAGACAAGCAACTACACTAGCGCTCAGAAACAGAAACAATAGTATTTTATATTTCATAGAATTTTAACAAAGGTTTACGGTACACGGTTTACGGTACACGGTCTGCGTCGTAAAAAATCACTAGTCATACAAGTTGCGGATAAGAGTTGAAAGGCGATGTGTTGTCAGCATCTCTTCCTTTTGTGATTTTGAAAAGCAAGAGATACTGGCAAAGTATCGCCTGCTTAGGTTATCAAGAACGCTTAGAAAAGAGTTTTTAAAAAGCCCTTTAACTAACATCGAAAACAAGGTACGTCGATTTTTGGTTTCCATCAAGTCTATAGTTAATGGGCATTCTTGTCTGCGGATAGACAACAGAAATAGGTCAGTTGGGAACCGAGAAGAAAAAATCAAAAAAAACACACATTATTTTTTATCAAAATCTGATTTAGGCATAGTCTTTGCTTTTAATATGATAACAAGTTTTAATCTCACAACAAATTTTTCTATCCTACGGAAGCATATCTCAACATTAAACGAAAGTAATCTTTACTTTCCCAACTAGACTTGCCTATGCTAAAAATTCAACACTAAAATTTTCAAAAATCTTTTTAGTAGAAATTTAGTCCAAGGTCAAAAAACACGGAATTAGTCATCAAAGAATTTAGACATCCTGACGATGGTCGGTGATGACTTGATGATGCAAAGTGATTTTTTCCAGATGGTTTCATGGAATTTTAGGTTTAGCGGTAGTTCGTTCTTTTACTCATTATTTTGTTTTCTCATAGAACCTAGCTTTAGAAGGACGGTCAATCGTTGGATTACTCCCAATTCCATGTTTCCATTTTTTTGGACAGTTTCTTGAAATGTATTTTTTTAAAAATACATTCATCATCAGCCAGTTAGGCTGACAGTGAATTATTTCAGTGAATAACTTCCATTTTTTTGATGAAAAACTAAATTGGCTACTACAAGTCTCAATTTGAAGCCATGCAACTTTGCACACGTTGACTAAAAGAGTGTGTCCGTAAGTGTTGCAATAGATTTCTAGTGTCTATTTACTAGTCAAAAGAAATCAAGTAACCTTTCGTTCTTACTTTTGTCGAGGATTGTCCATACAGCAATTTACACTGTATTTCACCCCCTTAATCTCTTCGAACATGAACAAAGAAACGTGCGCTCCAAAGGTTGGCAGAACCAGCCCCTCTATGGTCGAGAACATCTACAGTATCATTGATTCCAAAATCCAGTACTTAGATTATCAGACGAGAGAACTACTACGCCCCCTCATTGGAGAAAACACACAAAGAGACAACAAGTCTCACCAAAATACAGGTCCAAAAGACCTACAAATGACAGAAAAATGGTTTTTGGCCTTCGAGCAACATAGCCGAGTCAAAAAAACTTTACTGCTGCTAAGAAATTACCTAGACAAAGAAAATGCCTTGTTGGTACTGTCTCTTTTGGCGGACGACCAATTGGCCCAACTTAGCCAAAAAGACCTTGAATATAAGCTCGGTATCCAGCAACGATACCGAGCAGCTTGAGCTGAAAAAGAAAAGTTAGTTATCATTCAAATTTTTCTCATACTCAGTACTCAGAGCTTAAGATTAAAGAGGTCAGAAGTCAGACCATCCCGATGAATCAGGATTGTCAGAAGTCAGACTTTATATTTGTAAAATTCTGAAAACGAGTTGATTACAATAGACTAATCTGACTTCTGACAGTCTATGAAATAGACGGTCTGACTTCTGACTTCTCAAGCACACGAATTAATCTCCAAGAAACCCCTCGTGAGTAGCAGTTGCAGTTGGCAATGGTATAATCAGACTTTGTTACTGAAAAAATGTGTACTTGCTAGCAGCGCCCCCCCAAGTGGAATTTGAAGTTGGAGTATTCTAAAAATAGTCTATTCTATCAAAGTTCCCTCTACCCCCCTCGTTGCGAAAAACTGCAACTGCTTACTTACTATGAATGATAAGTAGACTTGTATCTTTTTTAAACACTTGATTATCAATGAAATGCAAAATGGTAGAAATCGGTAAAAAGCTGTTACTTGACAGATAACTGCGATTTTACTTATCTGGGGTCAGATTTCAGTTAGCCAAAATATTTTGGCACATTATTTTACAGGGGAATACCTTCTATTTAAAGGGACGCAAGTCTATTAAGAAATGAAATTAAATTTTTACTCTATTTTAAAATTGTTTGATTAGATATATATTCGACAAAATCTGGATACTTTAGCAAAGGAATTTAACTTTTTTTTTACTAAAAGACCACAAACCTAGTTTTTCCTT
>JBCCQK010000151.1:0-15755 GCA_039024375.1 Bacteroidota bacterium | reverse complement strand
AAAATATTTTTTTTGTTATTATTTTTTTTTTTTATATTTTTTAATTTTTAATTTTTATTTAAATCATAAATTTTTTGTGTGGTTCCTGCTTTTGGTGTGGGTCCCCCACTTTTCTTACGAAAAATTTCAGCGTAAACACCATTAAAAGTCTTTAAAAACTATAAAACATAATTATGAAAGCATACGTCTTTCCCGGTCAAGGTGCCCAATTCGAAGGAATGGGTAAAGATTTGTACGAAACTTCGGAGCAAGCGAAAGCATTTTTCGAATCAGCGAATGACATTTTAGGCTATCGACTGAGTGACGTGATGTTTGAGGGAACAGCCGAAGAATTGAAGCAAACTAAAATCACGCAACCCGCTATATTTTTACATTCTGTCATTAAAGCTCAACTAGCGGGTGACGATTTTCAACCCGACGTAGTGGCAGGTCACTCTTTAGGAGAGTTCTCCGCTTTGGTCGCCAACGGCGTACTGACTTTAGAAGATGGTTTAAAATTAGTGCAACAAAGAGCGTTGGCCATGCAAAAAGCCTGCGAAGCCGTAGAAAGTACCATGGCGGCTATCGTTGGCTTGGAAGATGAGAAAGTAGAAGCGGTTTGCAATGGCATCACGGACGAAGTAGTCGTTGCGGCCAACTATAACTGCCCCGGCCAGTTAGTGATTTCGGGTTCCATTCTCGGTGTAGAAAAAGCAGTGGAACAATTGAAGAAAGCGGGCGCTAGAAGAGCGATTATTCTAAACGTCGGCGGTGCTTTTCATTCGCCTCTGATGGCGCCCGCCGAAGCGGAACTGCAATCAGCTATCGAGACAACTACTTTTAATACGCCTAAATGCCCGATTTACCAAAACGTAAATGCGGCCAAAGCGACCGAACCCGAAGTCATTCAGCAAAATTTGATGGCCCAATTGACCTCGCCCGTCCGTTGGACGCAGACCATGTTGAACATGATTGCCGACGGTGTGACGGAATTTGTCGAAGTGGGTGGAACGGGTAAAGTGATTAAAGGGATGATTTTGCGAGTGAATCGACGGATGCCCGTGTCAGCGTTGTAGAGGGTTCTGATTTTCTATCAACTTCCTTACCGTTTTCCAATGTAAGTTTCCAAAATAAGAGCAAAAGAAGGGGGAGATTCTTTTAAAAAATCTTCATCTTTTAGTCAATAAAGAATACCACTTTGCCAGGTGTATTGCGACTCTTCAGAGTCGTACAATTAGGAAGGTGCGACTCTGGAGCGTCGTGGTACATTTACTGTTTCCGAGACACCGAAGGAGCAACTCCATACACTGAGTTGTCCAATTTTTGAACTACCCACAATTTTTACTGTACTCCCATTTGTTATTCGCTTAGATACCATCTAAACGAATAACAAATAACGAATAACGAATACTAAGCAGGTTGAGTAGCTGGTTCCGTAATCTTTAACACCAGCTTGCCCATCTTTTCACCCGTGAACAAACGCTTAAAGGTGTCATGGAAATTCTCAATTCCTTCGTACACATCTTCCCTTGATTTTAATTTTCCTTGTGCCATCCACATCCCCATATTTTTGGCGGCCGTACCGTAATCTTTGGCGTAGTCCATCACCACCATTCCTTCCATTCTGGCTCGATTTACTAAAAGTGCCAAATAATTAGAGGGCCCCTTGACGTTAGTCTTATTGTTGTACTGAGATATAGCACCGCAAATAACGATTCTAGCCCGCATTCTGATTTGCGTCAAGGCAATGTCTAAGATTTCACCGCCAACGTTGTCAAAATAGACGTCGATTCCTTTGGGGGCAGCTTGCTTTATTCCTTTGTAAACATTTTCGTTTTTATAGTCAATACAAGCATCAAATCCTAACTCTTCTACAACGTATTTACATTTTTCGGGACCGCCCGCAATACCAATCACTTTACAGCCTTTAATCTTAGCCACTTGACCTACTACGCTACCCACTGCGCCCGCTGCCCCCGAAACCAAAACCGTTTCTCCTTCCTTAATCTGTCCTACTTCTAAAATACCAAAATAAGCAGTCATTCCGGGCATTCCCAAAGTTCCAATGTAAACGGGCATAGGCGCCAAATTCGTATCCACTTTATAAAAACCTTGACCACTAGTGGCGATGTACTGTTGTACGCCTCCCCAGCCAGTGACCGTATCTCCAACGGCAAAATCTGGGTGCTTGGATTCCACTACTTCGCCAATGGAACCAGCACGCATCACTTCTCCAATTTGTACGGGTGGAATATAAGACTTCGCATCGTTCATCCAGCCTCTCATGGCGGGGTCCAAAGAAATATAATCTTGTCTCAACAAAAATTCGCCTTTCTTAATGGTTGGGATAGGATTTTCTTCCAACGTCCAGGTATCTGCATCGGGCATTCCAAAGGGTCGCTTCGCTAATTTTAACTGCTTATTCATTTTTTATTTTTGATGATAAAATTGATGTCTAACTTTTTTGAGGCTCCGATTCCGCAGTATCCATCTGCTGAATCCAATCCTTTATGAGTGCTACCCCTTCTTCGTGTACCATTCGTCTTCCCAGTTCGGGCATCATTGCCCCAGGATTGGTACTACTCATTCGGTAAACCATGATGGATTCGTTAGGGTTACCAGGAACTATGGAATATTTGTGACCACCCGTTCCGGCACCCGCCGAAACGGTCGCTTTGTAAACGCCTAAAGTCAAGTCAAGTTCATTATCCGCTACTAAATGTAAACCCGAAGTATTCGCTGCACCTTTGGGATTGTGGCAATGCCCACAATTGATGTCCAAATAAGCCATCGCTTTAGAGTGAATTTGGGGATTATTTTTATCATCCCAAACCGCCACTTGTGGATGAGATTCGGCGGGGTTATAACCTTTTAAAAAACCAACCTGTGCCCACTTTTCCAACTGGTTCATTTCACCATCGTCATAAGCATATTTTTTGTTCAAATTTCGGACTTTGGGGCCAATTGGTTGTTGCGAACCATCGTAAGCGTGGCATCCTTTACACTGATTTTTATTCGGAATAATATAATTCACGAACTGGGCTTTTCCCGCTTCGTTCGTCCAATTGACTTCTTTAATATCACCCACAATCTCGTAGTAGGCCTCCGTCTGCTCATCGTTCCAAATGTAGCCAATCGCTTCCCATTCGGCCCCCCGATTGATAAGTAGTCTCGTTTCCATCAATCGACGTCCAGCGGCCGAGTCTTGCTCATCATTTTCGTAATAAAAGTTTTTAATCAAAACGGCTTCTTCGGGAAAATTTACCACGTGGTCGGTATCGTATTCCGCACTTGTTCCCTCGGGCATCCATACAAATCTGGCTTTGTGCGCATAGTCGGAGAACAGCGGCGAGTTTAGGTCATAGGGCAATACCCGTTCGTTCGGTTACAAATCGGCCATATTCCCAGCAAAGAACTGATAGTCGGACAATTTTTCAAATGGCTTGTTAGGAGGAGATAAAATGACGCCAGTTGTTCGATTGCTTTGACATTGAGTCAAAAAAAGGAATAAAACAACCAGTGTACTGACGGTACAGATAGCTTTCATATAATATTAAATTTCAGAACAATGATAGCGAAAATTCGCACGGAAAACTAATTTAGGAAAAGGTATCTGGTTTTTATTCCTCCTTTGAAGTTACTGACATTAAAATGACTTTTTAATGATTAGTGACTGGTTATTGGTGACTAGTCTAGACGTTGACCAAACTAATCACTAGTCACTAGTAACTAAATGTCAAAAATTATACAAACCGACGCTTAAACATATTTTATTTTAATATTCTATTTGACTTTTATTTGAATATGACGGTAATTTGCAGCGTTGTTATAACAATCATGCGCAATCACCACAAGAGGTTTTCCCTTGACCTCTCCCCTAATTCATCGAAAACACTCACTCATCAATCATTTTTGTAGAATCATTTTGGTAATTCACTTTGTTTTACTATTTTGACGGTAATTCTCGTCGAAATTGACGTTACTTCGCAAATTCATATACCACAGAATTTGTTGATTTAATTACTTGACGGACAGTTGACTAACTCAGACAGTATCGGTTTTTATCGCAATTCTTTAACTGGAAACTGCTTTCACACACTTACACACACCTGCGATTCCTACCAACTACTTCTTTCCCTTTGTTTAGCTTCTTGTCCTAAAAACCGATTTTATGACCAATCCGCAACGACAAGTTTGCACTAGCATCGCTATACGTTTTGCCGATTTACTGTGTTTAAGACCGTGAACAGCTACAATTTACCTGCTGCCAAACACCCCTCTGAGGAAAGTCAAAATTTTAAATGTAAAATTTTAAATCTAAAAGTGCCACCGCTGTTGGTTTCTCTTAGACAATTATTACAAGCTATCTTTTACAGGTTCCTCACTTCCCCAAAAGCAAGGTAACTTTTTATGAAATGTACGAATTGTCCTTAAATCAACAATCTTTTAAATTTCTTCTTTTTTCAAACGGTTTTTTTTGAAACATCTGTTCGAATTGGGATGGCTCCATCGGACTTTTTCGAGTGTCTTCCATTGAAAAAACAAGAAATCTGCTCAAATCTCAGTTTGAAGTATGAATTTTTTACGTCTATTTTTAACCTTCATTTCATTCAGTATTCTACAAGGAATTACTGCCCAAGAGCGCAAATGTAGCTCAACGGAACACCACCATCATTTGATGGAAAACCCCGAATACGCCGAAAATTTTCGTGTTCGTATGGCGGCTTTCAATCGCCTGTCTCGCACCAAAACGGCCGAATCAAGAATGGCCTGTACCAATCGAGTAACCATCCCCGTTGCCATTCATTTTCAAGGAATTTCTTCTAGCAACCGAAGCTGTTTGGAAAATCTGGTCAACGAACAAATTGCGACCTTAAACGCTGATTTCCAAGGGACTAATCCCGACATTGGGAGTTGGGCAAACGACGCTGCTAGTCTTTTTCCTGGTGTTTCCAATGGAGAGACCTGTATCGAATTTTGTGTAGCTACTCGTAACCACCCCAATGGATATAACTTGGTCGATGGTCAGATGGCCATAACTATTAATCAAACCAACGGCGACCGAGTGAATAATTGGGCGGGCTATTTGAATATTTTTGTATTCGATGTCGGTAATAATATTTTAGGCTACGCTCCGCTAGGTGGTCGAGGTAATGGCGACGGTGTGGTCATTGCCAAATTTGCCTTTGGCGGCACGGGTGCTTGTGGAGATGTCAGTACGTCGTCCTCTTTGGACCGCGGCCGAACGCTCACCCACGAAGTCGGCCACTATTTTCTACTCAATCACATTTGGGGTGATGGTGGTTGCAACGCCGATGATGGCGTGGCCGATACTCCAAATTCGAACCAACCCAATTACGGTTGCCCCCAAAACGGAAAAGTGGGTTGCAATTCGATTGATATGCACATGAACTACATGGATTACACCAACGACGAATGTATGTATATGTTCTCGGCTGGCCAATCCACTAGAATGGAAAATTACGTTCAGGCTAACTTACAATCGCTCATCAATAACGCCGTCAACGCCTGTGGTCCTGCTCCCGAACCAACTTGTACGGACGGGATTCAAAACGGCAACGAAACGGGCGTCGATTGTGGTGGAGACTGTTCCCCTTGTCCCGAACCAACTTGCGAAGACGGTGTTCAAAATGGCAACGAAACGGGCATCGACTGTGGTGGAGACTGTTCCCCGTGTCCAACAACACCGACCTGCGGCGATGGTATTCAAAATGGCAGCGAAACGGGCGTTGATTGTGGTGGTCCCGATTGTGCCGATTGCCCCACCAATTGCAACCAAAATTTGGTCTATGTCTTAGTGCGACCCGATAATTACGGTAGCGAAATCACATGGGTCATTCAAGATGAAAACGGTACTGAGGTAGCCAATGGCGGCCCGTACTCAGATTTTAATACGCAAGTCCAACAGACGGAAATTTGCCTGCCCGCTGGCTGTTACTCGTTCACCATTTTTGATGCCTTTGCGGATGGCATTTGCTGTGAATACGGCAACGGAGAATACGGCATTTTTGACCTCAACGGGAATCCGCTGGCATTAGGAAACGGCCAATACACTACTTCTGACACCAAATCCATTAGCGTTGGAGGTAATAATTGCGGCAGCACCCCGCCGCCGCCGCCCCCCGCCGATGTCTGCACAGCAGCCGAACCAACTACTTTGGAGTACTTCAATAATATCACTAGAGTCAGAATCAACTGGGAACCCGTACCCGACGCCACTCGCTACCAAATTCAATATCGAGAGGAAGGCTTCACGGGCTGGACGAGGGTGACGACCAGTAGAACGAGGAGAACCCTACGCAACTTGTTCCCAAGCACAACTTACCAAGTGCGTTTTCGGTCTCGCTGCCCCGATGGTTGGACGGACTACGGTCCCACTTATACCTTCAATACCCTTTCGGGTCGATTTAGCCCCGAAGTGGAAGAGCAAGTATTGACCGACCACGAACCCATCGTTTTTAACAAAATGTATCCTAATCCAACCACAGATGGGATGACTTTAGATTACGAATTGGATATTGACGGAGAAGTAATCATCCGAGTATTTGATATGCTAGGTCGTAGAGTTGTTAATCGAGTAGAAAATCAAGAAGAAGGCCAGCAGAAAATCTGGTTACCAACGGCCGATTTACAAAATGGAACGTATATCCTACAAGTGACGATGGAAGACCAGCAGATTGTGAAGAAGTTTGTGAAGCATTAAAATTTAAATAATGGTTGAATTGCTTTATTGTTTTATTGTTATTCTTAGCGTGACGCTTGGTAGCAATTCAACAATTAAGCAATTCAACAATTTCTAAACTGACTCCATTTTCAACAACAAGAACCCCGCCGCCACATTTTCTCCTTCGGTAGCGTAGATTTCTGCTACTTTCCCATCCGAAACAGCCTCAACGGTACTTTCCATTTTCATCGAAGAAAGTACTACCAAGCCCTGTCCCGCTTCAACCCGTTGACCAGTTTCCACTAGTATTTTTACAATTTGCGAGGGCATCGGCGTTTCGTAGCCACCCGCTATTTTTTCCACTTCCTTGACAGGGAAACGGTCTTTTAGCACCAGTGGAATATTACCAATTTGCTCGTTATGGATGAAATAATTGTTACCAGAAACCGCTACGTTGAAAAGATACTGGACACCGTCCATTTCAACTTTCAAGGAATCCTCGGCGGTGGCGACTAATTGTACGGTATATTCCCTGTCATTTACATAAAAATAGAAAAATTGGTTTTGCCGAAAACGATAAGCTATTTTTAAATCGGCTTCCCCACTCAAATACGCATCAAATTGCGGCGAATCGTAATTGTTTCGCCAGCCCGAAGGCATCGACCGCAGTAAAGTTCGTTGGCTGTTTCGTTGCTGCCAACGGTATAAGGTTGCGGCAATACCTGCTATCGTTATTGTCCATTCCGTTTTCAAACCAATGGTGGACAAATCTATTTTGTTCTGAATAAAGTGCGTATCGTACTGGCCATTTTGAAAGTCCACATTTTTGACTACTTTCAACAAAAAGTCTTGATTGGTGGTAATGCCTTGACAAACCATATTGCGCAGCACGTACTGCATTTTCCGCATCACCGCTGCACGGGACTGGTCGTGTACAATAATTTTGGCAATCATTGGGTCATAGAAAACCGAAATGTCCGAACCACTTTCAATAGCCGATTCGACCCTTAAACCGTCCACTTTGGGATAATCAAAACGAATAATTTTACCCGTGACGGGCATAAAATCGTTGGCCGCATCTTCGGCGTACAAACGGGCTTCCAAGGCGTATCCATTTCCTTGAACTTCCGCTTGGGTAATCGACAAGGGCATCCCCTGCGCCGATTCAATTTGCATTTGCACCAAATCTAAGTCCGTGACCATTTCTGTTACGGGGTGTTCGACTTGCAAGCGGGTGTTGACCTCCAAAAAGTAAAAGTCGCCCGATTGGTCATCGTAGATAAATTCCACCGTTCCCGCATTATCGTAACTTAGTGCTTTTGCGGCGTTGACCGCAGCGGCGCCCATTTTCTCCCGCAACGCTTCGTCCATAACGGGGGACGGACTTTCTTCCAATACTTTTTGGTAGCGCCGCTGAATCGAACATTCTCGCTCTAATATATGGATGGCGTTACCGTGTTGGTCGCCAAATATTTGAAACTCGATGTGCCGCCCCGAAGCCACGTATTTTTCGACAATTAGTTCGTCATCGCCAAAAGCGCTGAGGGATTCTCGTTTGGCCGCTTCGATAGTTTTTTCAATCTCTTTTGGATGGTGAACAATACGCATTCCTTTGCCACCGCCGCCCGCTGTGGCTTTTAGCAATACGGGAAAACCTATTTCCTTAGCGGCGGCAGTCAATCGACCTACACTTTGGTCACGACCTTGATAGCCGGGTACAATGGGTACTGCATGTTGTTGCATTAAACTTTTTGCTTTCGATTTGGACCCCATGGCCGCAATGGCATCGGGGTTGGGACCAATGAAGATGATTCCTTCCAAAGCGCACTTTCGAGCAAATCCTTCATTTTCTGACAAAAATCCGTAGCCCGGATGAATGGCATCTGCTCCTATTTTTTTTGCCGTAGCAATGATTTTTTCTTGGTCCAAGTACGAAGCGGCGGGAGTGCTTTCTCCAATAAACACGGCTGTGTCCGCTTGCCGCACAAAAGGAGCAGTACGGTCAGCGTCCGAAAAAACGGCTACGCTTTTGATGCCCATTTTCTGACAGGTACGCATAATACGGGAAGCGATTTCGCCGCGGTTGGCGATAAGAATAGCGGAGATATTCTGCATAAATTGACGACATTTTGACATACACCATTTGAAGCACGCTGGAAGAAACCACAAAATAAATGATTAATTTCGTCAAAGTGTTCGCTGAAGCAGGGAAAAACGAGCTAAAAATAAAAAGCCGCAATACGTTAATCTTAACGTGCTGCGGCGTAAAACTCTACTTAAGATGTGAATAGTTGTCGCTAGTGGTTAGTCAAGATAAAGTTGTCGGGTTTGGAGAGAGAGATTCCTTCGGGGAATCTTTCTCTTTTAGAGGTTAAAAGAAGAAGATTCTCTGAAAGAATCTCCTTCTCTTGCTCAATTAAAACCCGACAATATTAATTTGAAAAACTACTAGTCGAAAATTAAAAACCAGACTTAACGAATATTTTCACCATTCACTAGTTTAAATATTTTGAAGGCGACTACTCACTTATTTACCCGTACCAAAGGTATAAGTTAACTTCGCCAACAATCTTCTGCCAATCTTTGGAAAAAGTGGGAAAGCTCGATACTCATTATTAAATAAATTCTGCCCCGTCAAATCAATTGATAGACCATTTGTAAATTTGTACCCAATCGCTCCGTCGAATAAATTTCTAGCGCCCGTATCGCCCGTAAATTGCCCCAGGTTCGCAAAGAAGGAGTCATCGTGTTGGAAAGACAAATTACCCCGTAATCCCGATTTGGGCGTGTAATTGAAGCCTAAACGGAACTTATGGTTCGGTACGCCCAATCCAGTAAAACCAGTCGCTCCATCACTTCCAACGATTTCGGGGAAGAAAGCGTTTTCAGAAATCCAAGAGTAGTTACCGAATAGAGATAAATCGTCGTTTACGTAGTATTCCAATCCGACATCACTTCCCCAATAACTGTAGGCTTCGAAAGTTCGATACCCCAACGCAACGTGGGTGATGCCATTATTGGGGACCGCATTGGTAGGAGTAGTCCCGATAATTGGGAATAATCCACCTACTGAACCTTGAAAGATATCGCCCCCAGCGGTATAAGCGCCTTGAATCGCTGGCAACAAAGCATCCGCCGTTGGCCCTGCTGCAGGGTTGAGGTCACCTCCTAAGGTATTAAAAATGAAAGTTCTCAAATCTTCATCCACTACTGCTGCTCCTAAATCTGCCCCTAAGTTGGCATTGGTTAAAGCGTAAGTTGGGCTGATAGCATTGAAAACCGCCTCGCCGTCAATTTTTCGATTATAAACATCAATAGCTACCCCTAATTTATCGCCGATTAATCCCTTGTACCCAAATTCCCAAGTATCTTCGACTTGAAGTTGAGCTGCGGGTGCATTGACTAATCCTAATGGTACAGAAGAATTGAATAAGTTGTACCCGAAGAAGCTACCCGAAAATCCACCGGGCGTATTAGCGGGGTCTCTCAAATAAGCCTCAATGGCCATGGCAATCGCAGCCGCCGTCTCCGCATCGGCGCCGCCACCTTGTAAAGCAAGACCAATCCCTGGAGTCAGTTCGGTCAAAACTGCGTCGTTTACCGCACCGTAGGTGAACGCGTTGGGGAAACCGGGCGTGCCAACGGGAACATCGGGAAATGGCAGCAAACCGTTAAATTGGATAACTGGATTATCCGAAAAAATCTGCTCATTTTTGTTACCTACCAACCAAGCATCAAATGCGCCAGGAACGATGGTACTTATCGGGAAATCAATATTGACTTCTAATTGAGTGGGAGCGGCAACGGCTCGATTAAATCCTCCTCGGAAAGTATGCTTAGGGGACGGCTTCCACACCAATACGGCTCTCGGTGAAAAGGCTGTTTCGTCTAAGAAGTTAAATCGGTCCCCTCTGCCCGCTAAGACCAAATCAAACTTATCTCCCAAGGCAAATTTACCTTGCAAGTAAGCACCGACGATGGAAAAATCGTCATCGTCTTCATTTCTTCCATATACTTGATTTTTAGAATCGGCAATAGACGTTCGGTAATCGAGTCCCGTGGTCCAGTTGGCATTTAAAAAACCGGGCGTGTCGAAATTATACTGGACCTGTCCTTCTAATTGTTTTCTAGCCACTCCACTTTCATTGCCTGTTTGGTACAAAAAATTAGGTTTCTCAGCGGAAGTACCATTATTGTCCAAAATAAATGCTTGGGCAAACAAACCACCTTTTTGCATTCTTACCTGCGCCCATAACTCTCTGCTTTGTGATAAACCTTCCCCTTGCGAGTTGTAAAATACGGCCGAGGCTTGATTCCATCCACCCGCTACGTTAACGGTTAAGTCATCTTGCGGTCTGAATTCTAGATTCGCCGTTAAGGACTGTTGATTCCAAAAATCTTGTAATGGGTTCCCATCGCCGTCGGGGTCTGTATCTTCTTCGGTCCACAACACCCTACCTGGTTGGGTAGCGTCCACTACCCCATTGGCAACTGCTGGTCGAGTAATCGTAGAATTGAGTTTTGCAATTTGGGTTGCATCATCTGGGTCGTTAATATCTAACGTAAATTCGTCCCCTCTTTTGAACACCCCATTAATTTTGAATCCAAACTTATCGGACACTTTAGTAGCGTGTCGGAAGGAACCACCCACCGTATTCAGTTCTCCACCAATGAGTTCGATAGAAGTGCCAGGCTTATCAATTGCCGATTTGGTAATAAAATGAATGACGCCCGAGGTAACTCCTGGGCCGTACAGAGCCGAACCTGCCCCTCTAACCACCTCAATTCTATCAATATCCAAATTATTAATCGGAGAATTTAAGGCATCAAAGGTACCCAATCCTGGACCCGTTAATGTCCGATAATCCAAAATGGGGAAAGAGGCCGAGCCAAACAAACCGCCTTCGCCTCGTAGCTGAATGTTAATTCTACCCGCAGATTGTTGCTGAATAGAAACACCTGGAGCGTTAATCAATGCCCGCACGGGATTTTCGTTGGGGGTAGCTTCCAATTTTCTAGCATTGAAAACGGAGATGGAAGCGGGCGCTTCCTGTACTTTTTCTCGTCTTCGAGAAGCAGAAACCACCACTTCTTGTCCAAGCAACGCACTTGGTTCCATAGTGATGGCCATGCCCGATTGAGCACCCGTTACGGTAATATTTTGTTGGGCAAAACCAGTGTAACTAATTTCTAAATCCCACGGTAACGGCGTGTCACTGGTAATAGAAAAGTTTCCGTCTAGGTCGGTGCTAGCCCCAACGGTCGTACCAACAATAATAATATTGGCACCAATCAACGGGTCACCGAGCTCAGCGTCCGTTACTACACCGCTGACGGTGGTTTGCGCTTGTAAATTAACAATAGCAAAGGCAAGAACTGCCCCTACCATAGTGATTAATCGTTTCATCATTCTAAGTGAGTTTTAGTGTAAATGAATAAGCTGAATGGCCTTGTGAGAGGCTCGTAGAGTTAATTATCACAAAGGAAGGCAGATGTTTTCCCTTTTTTTTTAACAAATGATAAAAAATACAAAAATAAATAAGGAAATTTTGAACAAGAGGAAATTTTATTCTTAATCAAAGAAGGGTGTTTGTTTTCGAAGATTTATCGCAAGTACTCTTTGACTTGCTTTTTGTAGCTAGTTCCAATAGGAATTTCGTGGACGCCAATCTCAATATCGTGCTGCGTATAAGCACTAATTTTTGTGGTGTTAACTATGAAAGAACGATGAACCCTCAAAAAGGCATCGGGCAGCAAACTTTCGTATCTACTGATAGTATCTTTTGACAAAATTCTTTGTTCACTGGTGTGGATTCGGACATAATCTTTGAGGCTTTCTATGTACAAAATGTCGTCTAAAAACACCTTTATATTCCTTTTGTCAGAATAGACGTAAATAGACCCTTTCACTTTTTTTTGTACTTCAACGGGCGTTGGAGGAGTCGTAGCATTAGATAATTTGAGATATTTGTTAATAGCTTTAAAAAAACGACTGAAGGAAATAGGTTTTAATAAATAATCAACTACTTCCACTTCGTAACTTTCAAGGGCGTACTCTCGGTAGGCCGTCGTCAAAATAACGGCGGGTGGATTAGACAACGATTTGACAAAATCAATCCCATTCAAATTGGGCATCTCAATGTCTAAAAAAATCAAATCAATTGATTCTTGACGCAGTAGTTGAAAGGCTTGTAAGGCATCTTCGCAAGTATGGACCAATTCTAATTGAGGAACTTTTTCCAAATATTCCTTGATAACGGAGATGGCTAGAGGTTCATCATCTACTATTAGACATTTTATTTTACTGTACATTATCCCAGATTTATCGTTAAAGTAACCGTATAAGAATTGGCAGTTGCTTCCACTTCGTAGGTATGTTTTTCTGAATACAATAGCGCCAACTGTTTTTTCACGTTTTTGACCCCAATGCTTTTTTTCGGAGCTATTTTATACGGTGCCGACCCTGATGATTTTGTATTAAATACGGTAAAAGTCAACCACTTTTTTTCTACCCGTAGAGATATTCGAATACTTGCGGGCTGTTGTCCCACGCCACTGGAGTGCTTAAACGCATTTTCTACCAAAGTGATTAAAATTAATGGGGCAATGGACGTTTCTTCGTCATCTATTGCTTGGTCAATGGCAATAGTCACCTTACTACCCTGTCGCACCGCTTGCAAGTCCACGTAATTTTCTATCAACTCCCACTCTTTACTAATCGGTACCGATGGTTCGTTACATTCGTAAATCGTGTAATCCAGTAAATCGGACAGTTTCAGAATCATCTCGGGCGTTTGGGGCGACTGCTTCTTAGCCAAGGCGTAGATGTTGTTCAACGTATTGAATAAAAAATGTGGATTCATTTGTGCCTTTAGAAAATTCAACTCCGCTTTACTTTTTTCATTTTCCAACTCGGTCAATCGACTTTCTTGTTCGTAATGATTTTTGACCATCTTAAAAATCAGAAAAAGAATGGTGGGCGTATAGACCCAACTAATGTACACCTTGATTAGGTAAATGGGGTCACTAATTACCTCCCAAATAGATTCGTCAATCCCTTCGTACCCCGTTAGTGGTTCGGCAATATAAATATTGGTCAGCCTTGCCAAAACGGCAAAAATGTAGGCAATGGGTAAGGCACTCAATAAAAACAGCAACCATCGTCTTTGGTACAGCCACCGCTTAATTTGCACATACACCAATAGATAAGTAGCCCCCAATTGGATGGGCAAAATAATGCACATTATTGCCAAATTAAGCGTAAAGCTACCGCTAAATAGACTACTATAATAAGATAATAATACTACCGTCAATACCCAAAAAGCGACGTGGTTGGCTACTCTTGATTGATAAAAACGATGTGCGGTGCTAGTACTTTCAGACATGTACGCAAGTTACTATTTTTAGGATTCTGCTATTCATTTTGTCGATAAATCGGCTTTTTCGGGTGTCAAATTAGATTCATGTGCGCTATGGCTAAAAACATCGACAAAATAGACTCCTTCGGCGACAATTTTTCCAACGACCCAAATCTTACTTCATCTTTGTACTGCAATTGATACGAAATTACCTTTTTAAGATTCATGTGTCAAGTCGTTCCAGCACTTCGAGTGCTACCGTACCGACACTGATGGGTTGATGAATAAGCCTAATCCCGTTAGGGATTATATGTCGGTAGAAAACAGTTATTTAAGTCGGTTCCCATTGTGCCGTAGGTACAATATATACTGTACCTACGGCACAGTTGGAACAAAATACCGCCAGAATTTTCTACCGATATGAAGTACCTAACGGCACTTTTTACAATTTTGCCCATCTGTGTCGGTACTGTAACACTTCGAGTAATGGAACGACTAAACCGTTTCTGAATACAAAAAAATCATAAAAAAATGAGAAAGTTATTATTTCTATCCCTCACCGTTTTTGTATTACCACATCTTTCCGCACAAAATAACTGCGCTGACTTAATGAAAGCCATCAAACGCAATAATGTGGCGAAAGTAGCTAGGCTGTTAAAAACGGTAGATGCCAACTGTATCCACAGTGAAGGCGACCCTCGAACACCATTACTAGTAGCTTTACGAAAGGAACATAAAGATATAGCGATTACATTGATAAATGCGGGTGCGGATGTCAATTACCACCATCCTCATGACGAAAGTCCATTAATGGCTTCAATTGACAGTGATATGCCCGAATTGATTGATTTGATAATGGCGAAAGGAGTCAGTGTCGAAAAGGAAATAGAAGGTAATGGTACCGTTCTGATGGCGGCAGTAAAACAAAGTAATTATGAAATCGCTCAACGTCTAATTCAATACGGCGCAAACGTAAATGCACTTGTTTGGGGAGAGGGTACGCCGTTGGAAAATGCTATTGAAAGGCGGGACAGGGCGATGGTTCAATTATTATTAGAAAACGGTGCCAACCCCAATTTGGGAGACCAAATGGACGGCTACCCATTAATGACAGCCGTCGTTCAAAAGGATATTTCGATGATTCAGTTGTTAACAAAAAAAGGAGCAGATATAGACCAAGCGTTTCCTGGCGATGGTAGTCCTCTAATTGTAGCTGTTAAAAGTGGCCAATTGGACTTAGTCAGCGCCGTTGTCGATTTGGGAGCCAACTTAAACAAAGGCGTTTCTGGAGACGGCAATCCGCTAATCGTAGCCATTAACGAAAACCGTAAAAATATTGCCCGCTATTTGATACAACAAGGCGCCAACGTGAACTACGAGATAACGGGGGATGAAACGCCCCTAATCCGAGCTTGCGAGCGAGGCGATTTGGCTTTGACCAAATTATTGGTGGACAATGGTGCGGACGTCAATCTATCTTCTCGAGATAGCCATTTTTTAAATTCGCGATTATATACGCCACTTAAAATGGCGCGGCTGAAAGGGCATAAAAAGATTGAGGCCTATTTGATTAGTGAAGGAGCAGTGAAATAGAGTATTCGCTCATATGTGATTGGAAGTGGAGAGGTAGCTCAGGCATTCTTGCCTGAGTAAAAAATCAGGCAACATTTCTTAGGTAGGAATAACAAAGCTACGGTACCTTCACCTTATTTTGCTACAAACGAGAGTCTTTT
>JBCCQK010000150.1:0-15839 GCA_039024375.1 Bacteroidota bacterium | reverse complement strand
ATTAGCGGCCCTTCAGAAAATAAAAAAACGGAGTAAGGCAACGTTGAATGCACTGCTGAAAGAAGTAGATACAACGGAACAATTGGTGGCGTATTTTCAGCGCCATCTATCTCGTATTATCCCGTTTTTTCCCGTCTTGTTAATGACGAGCGATATGGCAAAAGTGCTTTTTGCTAGAATCACAGAACCGCATTTTGACCAATTTATAATCAAGGATAGCACTGGTTTGACCACCGAAGAAGGCAATGCAATGTTGAAGTGGACGCGTCAGGCACAAGTTTTTGGTAATAGTTCGGCCAATCTACCAATTGCGGTGGATAGCTTTTGGCAATTGGCGAAGTCGATGGCTGGAAAATCCGTTCTGCTCAAAAAACAGCATCGGCCTTATTCTTCTCTATTATCCTTTAACAATACTGTATTCGAACAACAGCAGGAAGTACAATTTACGAGTACGCCAACGACAGAAAATTTGGCCATTCAATTTGTAGATGGGGACTACGATTCCGCTAGGCGGGTGAACGAGGTGGAATGTCGAAAAATGCTTTCCGTCCTGTCCGACATCAAAGGTACCCCGCAGAATACCTTTCCAAGAGTGGGCTTCGTTTGTGCGACGGTGGAACAGCGGAATTTATTGAGTGCTTATTTGTTAAAAATTAAGCAAAATCGAGCAAACGGTACCGAGAAAATTCAACATTTAGAACGCAATGGAATGGGGGTTTACAGTATGGATGAATTAGGAGGTCAAGAGTTCGATTTATTAATTGTTTCTTTAGTATTTGGCCTGACGAACGCCTTAGAAGCGGTGACCAAAGAAGTGGATTATTTTAATTCGGAGAGCGGATTGAACGCTTTACAGCAATTATTAAACAGCAGCAGACAATCGACTACTATATTCCATTCCTTACCAGAAACGTTCTTGAGAGCCAAAATCCAAGAAAAAAGCCGAGTAGGCGTATTTATTCTCGCTAAATTAGTGGAATATACCAACTTTTTGAATACCGACCGTCCCCAAAAGGCACAGGGACTGATTCAGCAACTTTCCAAAAAAATACAACAACCGAAGCCTGCAGAAAATGTACTATTTCTTCGCGAGGTGGCACATCACTTAGAAGCCTATTTTGAAAAAGACCGTATTGTCAAAAACGAAATAATTGGAAGCCAAACCTATGCGTTGGTCATCAAAGGGGCGGGAGAAAACTCATTGCGCTACATTATTCAAGCGGATGGTATTTTTCAAAAAGCTAAACATTTTTCTTACGATTGGCAAGTAGCTGCTAATCGTAAAATTGAAGCGCAGGGTTACCAATTCATTAATATTTGGTCAAAAGACTGGTGGCGCCAACCCGAAGAAGCGGCGAGGCAATTAGCAAGTCGAATTATTCGGGCGGATAAGTGAGTTGTTATTAGTTATTGGTTATTTGTTACTCGTCGAGACGTTGACGGTCAAAGTCTCGACGAGTAACAAATAACAAATAAGGAGTAACCAATAACTTATTTCCTAAACTCGTAGAAATATTCTCCGTCGTATTCTTCGTAAACACCGCCGAGCATCACCAAACCATCTTTATCGGATAGAGATTCGACCACTTCGTCCACCGTTTCTACGGGACGGTCGTTGACGGAGGTAATGATGAAACCCAATTCCATATTGGTTTCTTCGATTAAGCTATTTCGATAAATACTTTTCACGTAAACGCCTGTCGTTTCTAGTCTTTTTTGTTCCGCTTTGGTTAGATTGCGCAGTTCGAAACCTAGGTCTTCCAGAACTTTTCCTTTGCGGGCATTGACCAATTCGGTTGTATTCCCTCGATTTTTTAGGACAATGGTAGCCATCTTCTTGGCGCCGTTTCGCACAAATTCTACTTTGATTTTATTACCAGGCCTATATCTTGCCACTTGCTCTTGCAACTCGGGCATAGAGTTTGTTTCAACCCCGTTAATGGAAGTGACTACGTCGTCTTTCTCCATCCCCGCATCGTCGGCTCCACCGCCCAAGGTGACGGCGGTTATAAGAACGCCCTTAACGCCTTTCAAGCGCAAGCGTTTGGCCGTGTTGTCCGTCACGGCAGCGATGCTGACCCCTAAAATACCTCGTTGAACGACCCCGAAATCTCGAATATCTCGAATTACTTTTCTTACCAAATCGGCTGGAACCGCAAAGGAATAACCTTCGTATTTGCCCGAACGGGTGATAATAGCTGTATTGATTCCGATGAGTTCCCCGTTGGTGTTGACCAATGCACCGCCACTATTGCCGGGGTTGACCGCTGCGTCCGTTTGAATAAAGGATTCGATGGAATAAGCATCTTCTAAAATATGGATATTACGGCCTTTAGCACTGACGATGCCCGCTGTAACGGTGGACTCTAAATTAAATGGGTTCCCCACGGCTAGTACCCACTCGCCCGTTTGTAAGGAATCGGAATTGCCGAAAGGTAAAAACGGTAATTTGTCCCCGTTGACTTTCAAGAGCGCTAAATCTGTGGACGGGTCCGTTCCTACCAATTTGGCGTTATATTCTCGTTTGTCGTACAAGGTCACTCTAAAGACTTTCCCCTCTTCGATGACGTGGTTGTTGGTCACAATGTAACCGTTAGGCGAAATGATAACGCCCGAACCCGTTGAAGCACTCAGACTTTCCCAAAAATAATCTCCACCGCGAGAGGCTTTGATATTAACCACCGCAGGAGTCGCTTTGCTGGCCGCCGCAATGAAATTGGTGGGAGAAGACGAAAGAAATTGACGCTGGCTTTTACCCGATAACAGTTCGTCGGTGTAATTTGTGTATCTCGCAGGAATCGTTTCCTTGACGATTATTTCTTTCGGCTTTTCAATGGTGCGGTACAGACCCACCGCAAAAATAGCGCTCAATAAAGAGGCGATTAGTGCCGTCCAAAAAGTCTTCATATTTCTCTTAAATTTTGGCTTAGTCGTAGCCCGTTTATCTTACTCCTTATAACAAAATGTGTTTTCTATTTTGGGTTGATGTTACGAAACAAATATTAATAAAACAATTTATTTTAAAAATACTTATTTATATTCGAATGACCAACTTTTTATAAAAAAACTCGACAAATCTGCTTCTATTTTATTAAAAACTGAAAAATTTCCGTTTTAGTTGTCTGAGAGAATTAAAAAAGTAGATTTTGAAAGATAATTTATTGTACTTCCAAAATAGAATGCAAGTTGTTGCCAAAAGGGAATATTTGTCCATCTACTAGACAAAACGAGGTTTCTGAACCTAAAGGATTATCTTTGCATCCCCAAAGTGACATTTTTGAGATAAAATAACGACCAACATTGACACCAGAAAGATTAGAAAAATTTCGATTAGCAGCAACAAGACGACAAAGTAATCTCACCGTAATCCTCGAAAACGTGCACGACCCCCACAATCTAGGCGCCGTTTTGAGAAGTTGCGACTCGGTAGGAATCAAAGAAATATTTGTGATTTATACGGACCCGCAGTTAATGGACAGAGACCATATTAAGTTGAACAAACGAACCTCATCGGGCGCCCGACGCTGGGTCGATGTGCATTTGTATATGGATGTGGAAGCCTGTTTTGCGCACGTTCGTCGCCATTACGAAGAAATTTACGCCACACATTTGGACGAAACGGCGGTTTCGCTGTACGAATTGGACTTAACAAAATCCGTAGCTCTACTTTTTGGTAATGAAAAAGATGGGCTAAGTCAAACTTGTTTGGCACACGCCGACGGCAATTTTATCATTCCCCAAATGGGAATGGTTCAAAGTTTAAATATCTCCGTCGCTTGTGCCGTCAGCATCTACGAAGCCCTTCGTCAACGGCAAAATGCGGGTATGTACACCGATAATTTACCTACCACCTCCGCCGAACAAGCAGCACTGTACGAGTCATTTAAAGAACGCCAATTGACCAGAGACAAACGGCATATTTCGGAACGAATTGATTGAACTAGATGCTAGATGCTGGTTTCTCGTCACTAATCACTAACCACCGTTCCAAATAGCGCAATTTCCGCAATCTTAGCAGGATTATCCAATTTTGAAAACCGCAACTTATTCGTTGTAATATTGAGATTATCAAAAGCTTTCCAGACGTTAAAGGCACTCGTGTTGTAAGTGGCTATTTCTACCCAATTGCCGCTATTATTCAAATATTCCATTCGGAAGTTGCCTTGACTTTCCACATCAAACAAATAGATACTTTCCAGATTATACGACTGTTGTAAATCGACCGTACAAATAATGGGTGGAATCCCTTTACCAGGCGTGTAGTCCTCTCCCCAATTATTTCTCGGTATCCCATTTTGACCACAAATTGGATTGCCCTTGTCCACTTCGTCGAATAGATTAGTAGCATCCAAAGAACCCGAAACGACGAACTCTTCGACCCATGCTGGTTCTACGCAAATATAAGTAGGGCAATTAGCCAAACAGTTGGCCCCCTGGTTTCCATTTCCACCATCGCAGGCTGGCCCCGACAAAGTTGTTGCGGAGGTAGTTTGTACAGAAGATGTTGCCCCGTCCAAATCTACGACCTCAATACTAAATTGGTAATTGGTATTTTCTTGTAAATTTCCGACGGTGAAATCAATTGGGGCCGCTAAAGGCCGAATGGCGTAGGTGATATTATCGGGTTGAACCGTTAAATTATAGTAAGCAATGTCCATATCGGTCGGCGCTATCCAAGTGAGGTTAACGGATTCGCAATCAATATTGGTCGTTTGAAAACTGCTGACACTTTGCGGCGGCGTATTTCCCAAGCAAGTACTGTTGTCTGGCGTTTGAAAAGTAAGAATATTGACGGGCGCCAATGTATTAGTATTGTCTCGTGCAAAGAGATAACACTCGTAAACGGTTTGTGGACGCAAATCGGTGAGCGTAAAGCTACTCGTTGAAGTAGGCAGATTCACCGCCACTAGGTCCTGCGTGGTGGTTTGTTCTAAGGTTAAATTGGCAATATTAGAATTAATGGGCAACGTCCAATTGAGATTGGCGTCCGTACAATTCACGGAAATGACCGCAAAATCGGAGATTTCACTCGACGTTGGAGTAGTGGGTACAAACCGTCGGCCGTGAATCACAATTTCATTAATATTCCCGTTTAAATTAAACTTTGTCAAGCGCAGAAAACGGGCATTGATACTCGGAAATTCGAATAGCGCCCACTCGTTGAAGGCCACAGTATTGTAATTAAAAAGGTTTTGCCAATCATCATTTTCATCCAAATAATCAATAATGAACAGTCCCGAAGCATTACCATCGAACAAGAAAATCGAATCTAGCCAATAAGGGGCTTGCAAGTCTAATTGCGCAATCACGGGCGGTAAATTATCGGTAGGGTCAAATTCGAATCCCCATTCGGTGCTTGGGGTAGTATTATCTCCGCAAACGGGGGCGGTGTTTTGTTCATCCACTAATCTCGTTGGGTTATAATCAGTAGGCTTTTGCGGCGTCAAATCCGTAATCCAACTGGGTTTCAAGCAAAGTTGTGTGGGACAATTAGGAAAACAATTGGTGTCGCAATCGGCAACGGATAAGGTGGAAATAGTCGTCGTAAATGGCGTCGATTCTTGACCTGCGTTGTCAATTGTCGTAACGGTAATGGGGTAGTTCACGCCCGCATCAAGTTGTGTAAAAGTAACAGATTGTTGCTCACTCGTGAAATTGATAATTTGTGTATTCGCTCCAATTTGCACTCGATAACTAGCAATATCTCTATCGAAAGGCCCAAGTATTTCTATCGAAAGGTCGTTGCAAGCACGGGTAACGAGGTTAACCGCACGCACAGAACCTGGGGCAATATCGGGATTAAAATTAGACAGTGTACCACATAAAAACAACTCGCCAATTTGTACCATATCGTCTTCACTCGCAATCAATCGTAAGTACCGAATCGGTTGACCATTGGTAGGTAGATTCGCAAAATAACGCCATTCGAAGGTACTAACCGTTGGGTAGGTCAGTAGCGTAGTCCACGGGCCGTTGGGTGTTTCGGCGGTTTCAACTTCCAATAACCCGATTCCGCCGCCATCAAAAAGGGCTAAAGCGTCTATAAAATAATAAGCGCCCAAATCGAGACTTAATCGCTCTTTCGTTACCGACATATCGGGTGGAAAATCAAAACCCCAATTGGTCGTCGGACTGATATTCGGCGTACAAAAGGGATTTAAGGTAGCCTGCTCGTCCACTAGCCGTGTAGCGTTTTCCAAACTAATAAATGGGTCAAAAATCATACTGGGTGCTAGAGGAATAGTGCAATCGTTCCCAACGGCTAGTGTACTGGTTTGAATGCTACAAATACTGGCGGCGTTTGGATTGGAAGGGTCAACGGCTACGCCTTCGGGAATCAAAAATAGTGTAAGGTCGGCTTCGATTGGTAAATCCGTTAAGGTGTACGTTAGAGCGTTACCGTCAATTTCGTCCGCTACTAAAACGGCGGTTGAGTAGTCAAAGGTAGCGGCGGTTTGTAGCCCCGTTTGGTAAAATATTTGGAACTTATCAACGCCGTTGGCGGCGTCCCAATTGAGTTTCATCGTACTGCAAGTTCTGTCCGAAACGGTCAAATTAGAAGTGCAACCGACGCCCGACGAGTAGGTGTCGCTCACTACCACGAAAACGGGCGTTTCGCTGACGGTGATACTTGGATTTCCTCCGACTAAAGGAGAGGTGATGCCTAAAATACTCGGTACGCCCAATTCCACTAAAGTTCCAGCCGTAGCCCCTTCCAAAGAAAGATTAAACGTATAACTTGTATCTTTTGCCGTGGGACTCCATACGGCATATACCTTTTTATTGCTGTTATTAGGGTCTATAAATCGAAAAACACTCGTACAGCTAAAATCGCTACAAGCCGAAATATCCGCATCAAAAACCATATCCGTCAGCACGTTTTTCATCGTGTAGGTATAGTACCAAGCGTCTTTAGGTTTGAAGTCGTTGAACTGGGTTTCTAAAAGTCCCGCACTGGCAAAAAGCGTACAAAAAGGGCCTGTACAGGCGTCTCTCAGGTCGAAAATCATTGCTTTATCGAAACCCGCTGCCAATGTTTCCAAGTAGCCCCGTAGCAGCCACTGTCCTTGAATTTGGTACTGCGTGGCGGCGCCAAACGTTGGTACACTAATCGGTGAATTATTGTTGGTATCGTAGCCAAATTCGGACAACCACAGTTCGGCATTGATATTCAAAGAATCTCGGTAGTCGTCAAATGGTTGGAGTAAAGCCCTCAAGCCACCCGCTTCGGGGGCAACCCCATTCGTTGCCTGGGGAAAGTTGGGGTCATTCGCTAAATAATTATGAATATTCAACACTTCTAGCGGTATCTGGCCAAATTGTGCATTGGCGGGGCGGTTGGCGACAAACCAAGCAACCATCCGTCGAATGTAATCCAAATCGGCATTTTCCAGCCCACCCATTACTACTTTCATCGTTGGGTCCGCATTTTTAATACCGACTGTACTAATCGTTTGACTGGGATTATCGGGGTCGGGAACAAGCCCTAAAGTTTGGGCATGCCCATCGTAATCGGCGCTGTACATGGCCGCAAACTCTTCGGGCGAGAAGATTGAAAATTGGTCGGGTTCGTTCCAATTTTCCAAATAGTCGATGACACCCAACCCCGTAATAGACACTTCGCCTTCTGCTAATCTTGGGGAGATTAGGGCATTCTGTCGATTGGGACTGAAAACCGTTTTACCGTAGCGGGCTGCGTAGTGGTACAAATAAGCTGCGTGGGAAATGTAGGAAGCGGGTGAAAGTGGGTCGGCACCACCCATAATGGGTTTTTGCGCTAAAAAGGCTTCCGCATTGGGGTCATTAGGGTTTAAAAAAGGATTGGTCACCTGTGGAATCCCTCGCAACGTTACGGGAGAAATGGTTAGCCCTTCCGCACTAATTTCATTATAAAAATCATCAAAACGGATAAAGTTGATATAGTTAGGGTTCCACGCATATTCGTTATTTGGATAGGGAGGAGAAGCATTATTAGTGCTTGGAAAGCCTTCGTTGAACACCCAAGGATGATATTCTCGAATTGTTCCAACGGCTTTCATTCGATTGATGGGGTCCTGCGAACGAGTCGTGACCCCCATAAATTCATCTACGGTTTGGCTGCTAATTGGGTGTTGAATAAATAGTAAGCATACAAAGATTCCCCACCATTTAGGAATGGCAAAGTGAACGTTCATAGTTTTTGATTTAGCCTTGTACTTAGTCCAAGTGGGGAGAACGACTAAGTTGTGAGGATGTGAGTGTTTTGGTTTTGGTCGAAATAATCATACTGATATTATTAGAATATCAATAAAATCATTTCACAGAATGTATAAAATCAAATAGTTAGTGGTGTGAGAAACAAAGTGGTGCTAAAAATACTTGTGGGAATTGTGTAGGAAGGGGGGAAAAGCTTGTATAATTATTCTGTGAAGATATAAAAAATCAAGCGTTTGTTCTCCATTTTTCTCTTTTTTTTAGAAAAAGACGATTTATTTGGTACATTGGCGATGGTAAAAATCAAAATCTAAAAATATGGCAGAAAACCCTACCCCTACTTTAAAAAGAACCCTTGGCCCCTTAATGCTTTGGGGACTCGGTGTGGGCTACGTGATTTCGGGGATGTACTTTGGCTGGAATCTAGGATTGGCAGAAGGAGGAACTCTGGGCCTAGCCGTAGCGACCTTTTTCATCATTATCATGTACCTCACCTTCACCTTTAGTTACACGGAATTGGCTTGTGCCATACCCAAAGCGGGCGGTGCCTTCGCCTACGCGATGCGTGGTTTGGGAAAAAATTGGGGCTTTCTGGGCGGTATGGCGCAAAATATCGAATTCATTTTTGCGCCGCCAGCGATTGCGTTTGCTATTGGTGCTTATCTGAATTTGGTGTATCCAGCGATACCCGTTTTGGCCATTGCCATCGTAGCGTATCTTATATTTACAGGACTCAATATTTACGGTGTTAAAGCAGCGGCCTCCTTTGAATTGATTGTAACTATTATTGCTGTCGGCGAACTGCTGATTTTTGCAGGTGCTGCCGTTCCCCATTTTGAATGGGTCAATTTGTCTAAAAACGCATTACCGAACGGTTGGTCGGGGGCTTTTGCCGCCATTCCTTTTGCCATCTGGTTTTTTCTAGCCATTGAAGGGGTTGCCAACGTCGCCGAGGAAACGGTCAATCCACAACGGAATATTTTGATTGGCTTTGGTTCGGCAATTTTGACTTTAGTAGCGCTTTGCTTACTCACTTTTACAACGTCGGTTGGTATTGACGGCTGGGAGGCGATTGTGTACGACGAGTCGGGCAACGCCTCGGATTCCCCTTTGCCGCTGGCGCTTTCTCGTGCCTACGGTGAAAATCATATACTTTTCAAACTAGTCACTTCAATCGGACTTTTTGGATTGGTAGCTTCTTTCCACGGCATTATATTATCGGCGGGACGTTCCACTTTTGAGTTTGGTAGAGTCGGCTTTGCGCCAAAATTCTTGGGGGAGGTACACACCAAATTCAAAACACCCACCAAAGCACTGCTTTTTAATATGCTCGTAGGTATTATTACACTTTTCACGGGCAAAACGGGCGAAATTATCACGATTGCCTGTTTTGGAGCTTTGAGTCTTTATATTATTTCGATGGTGGCGATGTTGGCTTTGCGCCAAAAGGAACCCAATTTAGAACGACCTTTTAAGGTCCCCTTTTATCCTTTCTCACCGATTATTGCTCTAATAATTGCGAGTGTTGCCCTAATCGCAATGACTATTTACAATCCCATTTTGGCATTGATATATTTTGGTATTTTAGCGGTTAGTTTTTTATGGTTTAAATTTCAGTGATAAGTAATTAGTGACTAGTAATTAGTGACTAGTTCAGTATCCAACCAATCACCAGTTACTAAAAACAATGAAAATAGGATTACTAGTTTGCGACGAAGTAAACGTCGAATACCAAGCCGAATTTGGTAACTATCCCAGTATGTTTCAGCGTTTGCTACCCGATTATGAGATAGTTCCTTACTACGTTTTTCGGGAAGAATTTCCAGCGTCGATTAATGCGCACGATGTATATGTTTCGACGGGTTCTCGACGGTCAGTTTACGAAGATTTGGACTGGATTCATCGTGCGAAGTTGTTTTTGAAAGATGCTTACGAAGCCGAAAAATATTTTATTGGGGTCTGTTTTGGTCACCAATTAATGGCCGAAGCCTTAGGTGGCAAAGTGGAGAAAGCGACAACGGGTTGGTGTGTAGGGGTTCACCAATTTGACTTGGTTGAAACAACTGATTGGATGAAACCTCCAAAATCGCCCGTCCATTTTCTGATGATGTGCCAAGACCAAGTGGTGAGGTTGCCGCCCGAAGGGCGACGATTAGGCGGAAATGATGCCTGCCCCAACGCCATCATTCAAGTAGGTGCACGATTTATGAGCATTCAAGCGCATCCCGAATTTACGAAAGCCTACGACCGTATGTTGATGGAAAGTCGAGTGGAACGTACGGGGGAAGCCGTAGTGGATAAGGGAATTGCTAGTCTCGAAATGTCCTTAGATACGATTATTTTTCAAAGTTGGGTTAGAGAATTTCTTAGCGAGTTGGAATAAGTATTTGTTTTCATGGATTGAAATTTTCTCATTATAACGGATTGTACAGCTCTAACTTATGCAGAACAGGAACACGGATTTAACGGATTAGAAAGATTAAAACGGATTTTTAAATTAGGTTTAACCCCGAAAATTAGCACAATAAAGGGTTTTCTTATAAAAATGGTTTGCTGTAAAAATATGGTCGGTGCGATGCACCTTTGAGATAAAAGGACATACTGAATAAGTTTAATACAATTATAGTCGCCCCGAATGGGGCTTATAGTATCAGATGCAGCGCATCGACAACCTTTGTATCTACTTTTTGCGCTATTTTTCTCATCAAAGGTGCAGCGCACCGACTACATTTGTCTATTAACTAGTTTTATAAGAAAACCCTTTAGCACAATAAGATAGTCAGGAAATCTTTCCCAATCTGTTTTATCCGTAAAATCCGTGTTCCTATTGGGTCCAGCTACGCAAAACGTTACAATCAAGAAATCTGCATCCTGTAAATCCTGAAATCCTGTCAAAATTCAAAAAACAAGGCAAAATAAATACTGCCTGAATCCTAACCAGCACTATAAAAAACTGTCTATAATGCAGCAACCACTAGCCGAAAGAATGCGTCCGAAAAGCTTAGATGACTACGTTGGCCAAAGTCATTTGGTAGGTGAAGGAGCAGTGCTGCGCCAATCAATCGCATCGGGTAAAATTCCGTCTTTCATTTTGTGGGGTCCACCAGGGGTTGGTAAGACAACCTTGGCTACTATCATTGCGAACCAATTGGAGCGACCTTTCTATACGTTGAGTGCAGTGAACTCAGGTGTAAAAGACGTGCGAGAAACCATTGCCAAAGCCAAAAGTAAGCAGTTTTTTAACCGACCGAATCCCATTTTATTTATCGACGAAATCCATCGCTTTAATAAATCACAACAAGATTCTTTGCTCGGTGCGGTAGAAAAAGGCATCATTACGCTGATTGGCGCAACGACGGAAAATCCATCCTTTGAAGTCATTTCGGCATTATTAAGTCGCTGTCAAGTGTATGTATTAGAACATTTGACCAAAGAGCAGTTGGTGCAACTAGTCGATACGGCGCTCGCCACGGACGAATACCTAAAAAGCAAGCCCATTGAAGTGAAAGAATACGATGCTTTGTTACTATACTCGGGAGGCGATGCTCGGAAATTGATGAATATCGTTGAGTTAGTCACCAATTTTCAAGAAGGAGAGGATAAATTAGTCATTACCAATGATTTGGTGAAAGAAAAAGTACAGCAAAACATCGCCGTTTATGATAAATCGGGTGACCAACACTACGATATTGCCTCGGCATTTATTAAGTCGATTAGAGGTAGCGACCCCAATGCGGCGGTTTATTATTTGGCAAGAATGATTGAAGGAGGCGAAGACATTAAGTTTATTGCTCGGCGGATGATGATTGCCGCTTCGGAAGATATTGGCCTAGCGAATCCAAATGCGTTACTCATGGCAACTACAGCGTTCCAAGCAGCTACGGCGGTCGGTTTGCCCGAAGCTAGAATTATTCTGTCTCAAGCCACGGTCTATTTAGCGACTTCTCCAAAGAGTAACTCTACTTATGTAGCCATCAATGAAGCCCAAAAATTAGTACGAGAAACGGGTAGTTTGCCCGTTCCGTTGGCACTCCGAAATTCGCCGACTCGTTTGATGAAAAATTTGAATTACGGTCAAGGGTACAAATATGCCCACGACGCTAAGGGAAACTTTGCCGATATGGAGTTCTTGCCTGAAGCCATCGTTGGAACAAAACTGTTCGACCCGAGCGAGAATGGTACGGAAGAGAAAATACGGTTGCGGATGCGGGGGCTTTGGAAGGAGAAGTATGGGTATTAGGTTTCGAGGCTAATAGGTTGAAAGGTGGATGGGCGGATAGGTGGCAGGGTCGAGTAACAAATAACAAATAACCAATAACAAATATCGAATAACAAAATGGACATAGAGACTTTTAGAAATTATTGCTTGAGCAAAAAAGGAGTCGAAGAAACCTTTCCCTTCGACGAAGAAACACTTGTTTTCAAGGTAATGGGCAAAATGTTTGCATTGACGAGTTTTCGACGAGAAGACTTTCGGGTGAATTTAAAATGTGACCCCGAACGGGCGGTTGAATTGAGGGAGGAATACAGCCAAATTACGGCTGGGTACCACATGAGTAAGAAGCATTGGAATACGGTAGAAATGGAAGCGGGATTGTCCGACGAATTTTTATTGGAATTAGTCAACCATTCTTACGATTTGGTGGTTCAGAAATTGAAGAAAGCGGACAGGGAGGTATTGAAAAATCTTTAAAACCACAACTTTTGAACGAAATGACGGAGGCAACTGTAGAAAAACTACCTTATTTAGTCGTTGGCCAAGGCATTGCGGGGACCATGCTCTGTTGGTTTTTAAAAAAATCGAATCAACCGTTCATCGTTATTGACAACGAACATAAGAGTGCGGCTTCGATGATTGCTGCGGGTATTATTAATCCTATAACGGGGCGTCGATTTGTCAAAAGTTGGATGATTGAGGAGTTTTTGCCCTTTGCCAAAGAAACGTACCAAGAAATGGAGCGGACTTTTGGTATTGACGTATGGACCGATAGAAAAATTATTCGCTTTTTTGCCAATAACGCCGAAGGAAACAATTGGTTAGCCAAGACAACTTGGGATGGCTACGGGGCCTATTTGGACACGACCAAAAATGCGGACTATTTGACGCCCTTTATTTTTGATAAAGCGGGACAAGGAACGGTGAATGGCGCTCAAGTAGATTTAGGAACGGTGATTTCGACTGTTCAAAAACAGTTGCAGCAAGAGGGATTATTAATCAATCAGCAGTTTGACTACCAGCAACTGGTCTTAAAAGAAAATCGTGTTGTCTATCAAAATATCATCGCTCGAAAAGTGATTTTCTGCGAGGGGTACGCTGCTTGCCGCAACCCCTACTTCGCTCATTTGCCCTACGAATCGGCGAAAGGAGAAGCGCTGATTTTGCGAATCCCCAATTTGGTAACCGATGACATTATCAAAAAACATTTCTTTTTAGTACCCCTAGAAAAAGACCTGTTTTGGTTCGGCGCTAATTACGAATGGGACGACCTTTCAGAAGTCCCCACCCAAACGGGTAAGGAGTATCTGATAGAACAATTGAAGGGAATTTTGAAATTGGATTACGAGATTGTTCACCATGTAGCGGCGGTAAGGCCCGTATTGAAAGACCGCCGTCCTGCCTTAGGACTACATCCAACCTACCCACAGATTGCCCTACTGAATGGTATGGGCACGAAAGGTACCTCCATCGCTCCCTATTGGGCTAAGCAGCTAGTCGATTTTTTAGTCAATCGCCAACCCTTGTCTTCCGAAGTAGCAGTGAGTCGTTTTCCTATTCCGTCGATGGTGTGAACCAGATTGGTAAAGACTAAGCCTGCTCTTGAGTGATTTTGATAAAGTGACTCGGTTTCTACTATTGATTCTGAATAGTTACCGCAAAAGCTAAAAAAGGTCATACAAAATAGTACATTGTACAACCTTTTTTATTTAGGAGTTATTCATTTTATTCAAAAGCTAAGGATAAAAACTGAGCGACACAAGCGGGTTTCTTCACTCCTTCAATTTCAATGGTCGCATCCCAAGTGGACTTTACTCCGTTCTCTCCAAAATCTTCCGCATCGGCTAGCGTGCAGTGTAATCGTACCTTGCTTCCACAAGGAACGGGATGGGGAAATCGCACCTTATTGAGTCCGTAATTGACCCCCATTTTGGCACTTTTGATAATCGCTAAATTTTCCATCAATTTGGGAATAAGCGATAGAGACATAAAACCGTGGGCAATCGGGCCACCAAAAGGCGACTCCTTCTTTGCTCGTTCTACGTCGATGTGAATCCACTGAAAATCACCCGTCGCTTTAGCAAAATCGTTGACCATTTCTTGAGTGACGGTGACCCATTCGGATGTTCCAACGGGTTGTCCTTTGTGTGCTTTGAAAGCTGCTATGTTGTCAAATTCCATATTGTTAATTTTTAGTTATCTAGAAGTTCCCCCGTCAATTGGTAAGCAAATACCCGTTACATATCTCGCCTCATCTGAAGCCAAATACAAATAACCATAGGCAATATCAATCGGGTCGGCTTTGAATCGTAACGGAATAAACTGAATCGCTGCGTCCGCAATGGCATCGGGGATTTTGTCTGTCATGGGCGTGACTGTATAGCCTGGTGCAATACTGTTCGCAGTGATGCCATATTTACCCAATTCTAAAGCCCACGTTTTGCACATTCCGATAACGCCCGCTTTGGTCGCTACGTAGTTCGTTTGGCCAAAATTACCTCGGATTCCCACGTTAGAAGCAGCACAAACGATGCGACCGTAGCGCTTTTCTTTCATGTAAGGAATGACGGCACGCGTACAGTAAAACACCCCTTTTAAATTCACGTCGATGACCAAATCCCAATCCTCGTCGGTCATTTTACCGAGTGATTTGTCTCGGGTAATACCTGCGTTATTAATCAAGATGTCGATTTTACCGTTGGCTTCGTTGATTTTGGCCATTTCGCCTTCCACAGCGGCTCTGTCCGTGATGGAAATTTTGGTAAAGGTTGCTTTGCCGCCGTTGGCGTTGATGGACTCCGCAACGGCAGTGCCTTCATCTAACAAATCCCAAATGTAAACCGTGGCACCTTCCTTAGCGAACAACTCCGAAACGGCTTGCCCGATTCCGCGTGCGCCGCCCGTTACAATAGCTACTTTATCTTTTAATCTCATGATAATGAATGGTTTAGGTGTGGATTGTCAAAATTTTTTCAGATAGAAAAGTTACTACAACTTTATCCGAAATAACTGACAATTAAAATTCGGGAGCGAAAATAATTATAATTTGGGGTTCGACTTGCAATTTTTAGTATAAAATTCCTAATTTTTGTGAAGTGTAGCTTTGCTTTCAGCTTCAAAAGCAGGAGATAATTCAGGTAGGAAAGGTGCTCCTAGGAGAAAAAGGGGAGCTAATAAATAGTTGAACGATGTTACAACCGAAAAGAACGAAATTTAGAAGACACCAAAAAGGAAGAATGAAAGGAAATGCCCAAAAGGGTTCTTCCTTAGCTTTCGGAAGTTTCGGGTTGAAAGCTTTAGATAGTCACTGGATTACCAACCGTCAGATAGAATCAGCTCGTGTAGCTTTAACAAGATACATGAAACGTGAAGGTAAGGTATGGATTAGAATTTTTCCTGATAAATCGGTTACCAAGAAGCCATTAGAGGT
>JBCCQK010000149.1:0-15846 GCA_039024375.1 Bacteroidota bacterium | reverse complement strand
GCTAAGCTTGGACCGATAGTCTCGTGGTATCCGAAGCTGGAGTTGCACGGTCTTCGCCTCTGACCAGTTCTGTCACATGTCAGATGTGCTCGTCCTAGCGTGCTGTGGTTGTGCTGACCAGTTTTCTTTGTTTATGCAACTCTACCTGATAAGCCTAATAAACCCTATGAGCCTTATTAATCCGATGTCCTAAGTAAGAAAGAACAACAACCGTTCATCAGCAAAAGGTAAACGGCTGTTTTTTTAATACTTTAGTTGTTATGAAAAACGGGCGGCGATGTTTGAAGAATTTTTCTTCAAACCAATATCTTCCACGTTTTTAACGTGTCTAACTCAACTATCGAGACCGTTACAAAAAATGCCTCAACTACCCACCATCACCTTCCGCACCACTCGCTCCCCTCCCATCTCCAAAATAACAAAATAAAACCCACGCAACTCCCCCCCATTCCGCAACCAAACCGAATGTCCCCCAGCCTCCATCCGCTGCCTAGGCAAAACCATCTGCACCAATCGCCCCACCGAATCAAACAGTCGAATTGTAGTCACCTGCGCTTCGGGCAAAGAAAACCGAAGTTCCGTTTCATATTGAAAAGGATTCGGCTGAGCAGTCAAAATAACGGAAGGCGGAGTCTCGACAATAGGTGCGGGTGCGGCCACCTCCGTATATTGCCCACGTTCCTCGGATAGACTAGCCAACACATCGGGTTCAAAGCAACTAATCGTGCCAATCTGAGCGGAGAATCGACTACCCGCTTTGGCGTGAAAACCAGCCTTTAGCGTAATACTTTGTCCCGCAACAAAATTTACAGTGGCATCATTTTCTACGATGCCAGCAGAAGTTAAATCGGTCGCCACCGCATAAGTGCCATCGGCGATTGGAGTATCGTTGATAATAGTATTTTCTTGGCAAACAAAAGCCATACTAAACAACTCCACTTGATTATTGGTTTCTTGGTCGGATAAATAGACGATGTGGTTACTAGTGGGGCTAAAATGATTATCGAAGACGAAGTCCACATCACGGTCATTATCGGTTTAGGGAAGAACTGACTTTTCACATTATCAAAGAACTTGTCAAAGCTGAAAGAATACTTGAACAAAAGCTAATTCCTGTGTTCTAATTTTTTAACCTCATGGCGTTTGCAAAAACTTCGTACACGCCTAGTTTATAATAATCTATTTAAAATCCGTAGCTAACCTTAATCCGCAGCTAAAAAGTTATGAGCTCGGATTAAAATTAGCTACGGATAATTATTGCTTTTCCATCTGCCCGTTACAACTCATAAATAACTGTTAATCATATTTTTACAACCCAAAAACCAACTTCTAGGTTACAATACTCCAAACTATTTTCCTAGCTAGGTAACGAAATAACCAGTATCCACAACAATAGTCCAAGTAACTAAAAAATAGATGCACTAAACTTGCCTAAAAAAAAAACTACCTATGAAAAATTGGCAAGCACTTTCCCTTTTGTTGTTCCTCCAACTCTTCCTTTCTAAAACTAGCGCAGCTCAATTATCCACGAGCACGCAGACCAATCGATTTAGCTTTCTGGAAGCAAATGTAGAAAAAGGGTTCCTGCGATTCGATGGGCAACACATCACATTAGACAACAACGAGTCGGCGGGCAATCTATTTTTACAGGCCAACGGCGACCTCAATTTCTCCGCTTTTGACGATGTAATTCTGAAAGCTACCGATGACATTTCGCTAGCAACGGGTAGTGGCAATGGCTTAACTCGCTTATTCATCAATCAAGATGGAGATGTGGGCATTGGCACCACTTCACCCGACCAAAAACTGGACATTCTTGGCAATTTGGCATTAACGAACGGCACGGGGCGCATTGAATTTAAGGACAACAGCACCTTAAAAGCCTTTATCAATATGGGCAATTCCGATTTGACCATCGAAAACGAAGTAGCGGGCGGAGATTCGGATATTCGACTCGACGCAAACGGCGATATAGAATTTCAAACGGGTAGTGAAGGTTCAACCAATATGCTACTCAATAATGTTGGAAAGTTGATGATTGGAGCGACCAGTGGTGCCGATGGCAAAGTTTTAATAGCCAATAACCTAAACGAAGGCGATGCGCATTTAGAGCTATTCGGTACAGGTTCCACAGGTGAAGCGCAAATACTTTTTACTGCGGACAATCCTGGAAGTGGAGGACAGTCTGGTTGGAAAATTACAGGGCGAACCCAACCTGCTACTGAATCTAGAACGTTGTCTTTTTCGTGGATTAACGATGGGATTATGACCATCCATCAAAGTACTCAAAGGGTCACATTCGATGCTGATGTTATTCCCGAAGGGTTTAACGGCACCTACAACCTCGGAGAGGCTTCTTCCAAATTTTGGGGAAATGTTTACGCACAGGAATATTTGACCATCTCGGATGGGCGGTTAAAAAACAACGTTCGTCCACTCAAAAAGCAACTCGCAAAATTCATGCGCTTGCGCCCCGTTACCTATCGCTATAACAAAGACCGTAGCATCAACCAAGATTTGCACACAGGCTTCATTGCCCAAGAAATGCAGCAACTTTTTCCCACCGTCGTTGCCGACGAAAAGGTACGTTACGATAAAGAAGAAGGGCGCGTGAAAAGAGAAAAAGCCGAAGTTTTATCTATTAACTACCAAGAATTAATACCGATTACGATTAAAGTAGTACAGGAACAACAGGCCATTATTGCTGCCCAAACCAAGACCATTGAAGATTTGGAAAAACGGTTACGTTTATTAGAAAAACGGGTGCTAGTTTCCAATTCCGATATTTCTTTACCCAAAGAGAAGATAAATCCCCCAAAAGCATTTCTACAGCAAAATCAACCTAATCCATTCACCAACCAAACGACTATTGCTTACCAAATTCCCGAATCGACCAAAACCGCTCGACTTCAAATCACCAATCTTCAAGGGCAAGTCCAACGGGTGTACCCAATTGACCAGTTTGGTGCGGGGCAACTGACGATTGAGTTGCCTAATGGACAGCAGGGGCAGTATTATTATAGTTTGGTATTGGATGGTGAAATAGTGGCGACTAGAGGAATGGTGGTTATGAAGTAGCGTTAAGTTTGAGAAAATAAAACAGTCATAAAAATTCCTGCGCTAAACAAGATTGGTTTGAATTTCTTTGGAGAAATATTCAATTTACTGTTTGGAGAAAATAACAAATAATGTATAACGATAATTTATATAGAAACATCAACTTCAAAAGACCCAAAGTAAAAACCATTGCTGCTTTTTTTAAAGACAAAAGGTTGGCAAAAGGTTAAGACAGATGAGCGATTCCAGTATTTTGCTCCCCCAAAGGAAGAAAAGCTAGAAGACCCAAATTTCTTGTATCGAATTCCTCTGCATGAACAAGGGGTAGATTACGAAGCATTTACTTATCGCCTGTTAATTAGTTTCTCACAATTTTATGATATTGACCTACAATTTTTGTTCGATTTATTATCAAAAGACTTAGCTCAAATTGCACAAGAGAAAGAAATTCAAGAACGAATTTTAGCCTTAGCTTCCTAAAAATCATGAATTAACCTAACCTGCACTCGGTCATTCCCCACAAACTGCCCCAAAAAACCATCCGCTTTACCAAACAGAATATCCGTTTGCGCCATAAACGTAAACCCGTCCAAAAATCGGTAGCGCAGACTAGGCTGCAGATACCAGTTTTTATGGTCCAAAGTATGCAATGCTTGAATATTAAAACTGCTAAAGTAGCTCAAAGCCAATTCCGTTCGTAAAATGAGAGCGCGGCGTAAAAAGAAACGGATATTATTATCCCCAATCCGTTCGTCTTTGAAAATAATTTGGTGTACCCATTGACCAAAAATCGTCACATTTTTATTAAATAATAATCGGCTAAAAGTACGGTCAAAGCCTAGAGTATATTCCAAATAAGAAGCCTCCAAACCTTCGTTTTCAATCGGTCCCGATAAGCCTTTCCACGCTATTTCGACTCTAAAACCCGTATTTTTTAAAATGGTCGCAAAATCAACTCCCAACATGTATTGTCTTTGATTTGAGAACAACTGCACAACTCCTTACTTTTGCGTCATTACTCACACAAACTATCCAATGGAGCGTACCAATTTAAAACCAAAAAAAGTCAACGATTCTCGAACCATTATGACGGAAATGGTCATGCCGAACGATACCAATCCCTCGGGCAACTTGATGGGGGGCAATCTAATGCGATGGATGGACATCGTAGCGTCCGTCGCAGCGGGAAAACACTGTGAATCGGAGGTTGTTACGGCCTCGGTAGACCACGTTTCTTTTACCAAGCCAATTTTTCAAGGGGATATTGTGACCCTCGAAAGTCAAGTAACTCGAACGTTTAACTCCTCTTTAGAAGTGTACGTGGAGGTTTTTGCTGCGAATATGAAAGGGGGCAATAATCGAATGTGTAACCACGCCTATTTTACTTTTGTGGCCTTAACGGACGATTTGAAAGATACGCTGCAAGTGCCCGAGGTAATTCCGTTGACGAGAGAAGAAGAAAAGCTGTACGAAGGGGCAGAAAGGCGGCGAGAGTTGCGATTGATACTTAGTGGTCGAATGAAGCCCGAAGAGGCCACCAAAGTGAAAGCGTTTTTTAATAGTTTGGGGTAAAAAAAGAAGCCCCCAGCCGAAAACGACCGAAGGGCTTTTAAATCAAAAGGAAAAAGTATATATAGATGGATGGGAAAATGGAGGGGGTTAGTACAGTCGATTGACTAAAATTTTACGCGCCACTCGACTAGTATTTTCCATTTGAATCGTCAGGTGATACAATCCATTTTGAAAGTTGTCTAAATTGATGCGAACGGGCTGTTGGGGTAATTCGTCAATTTCCAATTGCTGAACGACTTGTCCGTAAGTATTGACGATTTGAATATTCGCTTTTTTACCCGCGTGAGACTTTAGATTGACAAATACTTCTTCTTGCGCAGGATTAGGAAAAACTGCCAAGGATTGTAAATCAATGTTGAAATTAACCAACTGTACCTCCGAATAGTCGAACGTTCCATCTTGATAGATTTGCTTGATTCGGTAGTAGTTGGCCCCCAAATTGGGTTGTGCATCAACGTCTTTGTAATAGGTCAAATCGTTCGTTGCATCGACGTTTTGAATATCATTGATGGCCGTAAAATGCTCCCCGTCGTCGGATTTTTCAATGACGTAGCGGTCGTTCTTATACCCCGTGTTCGTTACCCACTCTACCGTTATTTCTCGACTGTTATTGAAAGCATTTGCTTCCAATTGATTGGCAGTTCGGCTATTGGCCGCCGTAGCACTAGCAGGAACCGTTACGGGAATCCGCATTTCGCATTCACCAACCCAGTTGGCCGTATAGAAATTCACCACCACTTGGTAATCGCCGGAGCCAGCCGTAGTCGTAAAGCTATCCCCACAATCACCCGTACATTCGTCGATAATACCCCAATTAGCGTCAAATATTTTGATAATTTCAATGGGAGCCGTTAATCCATTCACGATGATTCCATCCGTCGTTGCCAAAGCAGAAACATTATCACAATTTAACGCATCGTTATTGCGACCTTCGATACATTTCGTTCCGTCGCCCGATAGATTAATGTTAAAATCGCCGTTCTGTCCTTGTGCGCCAGCGTTTAGTACAAAGGGAGCAATGTCCGTCGGTTGACTCAAAATTTCTGCCGTAAACCAACCACTTCCACCGAAGACAAATTCCTTGTGCGTGATGTTCGCTGCTACCCCTAATTGGAAAGCGGGGCCAATACGCATGAGGTCTAACTTAGCTCCCGCAGCGGCATCCATTCCCGTCAAAGTACCCGTTAGGGTTTCGTAGAAATAGTAGTCGTCCGTGCTGGCTGCCAAGCAGTTATGCGCTTTGGGGGCTTCGGTAGCTAAAGTGGTTCTTTCGCCAAATTGAGCGTCGATTTCCCAAGCAATTTCGGGGGTAGTGTTATTAATAGCCGTTGCTGTAAAAGAAGCCGTACCGTCCGTATATTCTACAAATCGAGTGTTGCTAACGGTGTAATATTCGTCGTAGCCGTCTAATTTTAAGTACAATCCGTAGATAATATTGAACTGGCAATTGTCGGTATTCGTAACGTCTCTTTCGATACAGATTTCCTTATCCGAAGGAACTTCGCCCGCACAGCTACAACCGTCCGATTGGATTTCATCGTTAATCGTGTTGTCATTTCCGTCGTCACATCTCGTTCCGGGCGTCTGTTTCGCTCCGATAGCTGGATTTGTATCGTCGCAGTCTTCCTCCACACAAACACCGTCTTCGTCGTCATCCGTACAGGTGGGGTCACCTTCCGAGGTCACCGTCACCATTATATCCCGTTGACAATATCGGTTTTGCCAAGGAGCTTCGTAGAACTGAATAGCAACGTTGTAGTCCCCCGCAGGAACGTTAAAAATAGTCGGGTTTTCACAGTCGATGCACTCTTCAATAACTCGCCAACCGTCGTTTATATCGTGTACTTTGACCACCACGAAAGGGGCCGTTAAGCCTAGCAAACTAATTTTTTCATTGCCCACGGTCACTTGTACCTCTTCGCACGGTGGCGTTCCACTCGTACCACAATTTTCCGTTCTCGTTACGGTAATTCGATTGGATAATTGAAAGCAGCCCGTCAAGTCTCTGATATTGGCATCGACAACCAACCCTTCAATGTCGTTATACCATACATAGTAAATATTGCAAGCGCCAGCGCCCGACCCTTCGAAGTCGATAGTCGCAGGAGCGTCGGGATTTAAAATGTTACCTGCACCGTCCGTGACGACCCACGCAACGTTATTGCCCGAACCACCCGAAACGCTAAAGGTGACCGCATTGGGTTCGTCATCGTTGACGCATATATCAGAAATATCGCCATTGGAGGAAATACTACCCGCCGTTACAGCACAGCTTGGATTACCTTCTGGAATAGTTATTCTCCTTTCGGTGTAGCAGTAGCTGCCATCAGCTCCCCACAATTGTACTTTCACAACGTAGTTGCCAGCAGCCAAATTACTGACCATTTCGGTTGTGCTACATGCCGTTCCACCGTCGCCACAAACTAACTCTGGTATCCAATTGGTACCGCTTCCCAAAACTTCTACTTTAGCATTAATCCCCACTAATCCACCGATGGTTAGTTTTCCGTCCGTTACAGTTGCCGTCACCGCATCACAAGCGGATGCAGCAACCGTGACCATGGCACCCGCCACGTCGAGGGAAGCACATATAGTTCCACCGCCTTGTTGCAAAAGTCCATTGACATTTATTCCCGTCGTTACCCCAAACACTACGATACTCAAATCCAGCGTACTCGGGTCATACACTAAAGTATGAATGGTATATTTTCCAGCTTCCGTTACTGTGAATTCGGGTGAGGCATTGACCTGTTCGATGACTAGCCCCATTCCCTTGGTTAAAACAAAAATAGTTTGGAAACCACTTGGTACTACGACATCTCCGTTGGGTGTCGCCGAAACTTTAGCAGCGCCATCAGCTAATTCTACTGGTGTGGCATCAATTGTCAACGTTCCCGCATCCGCCAAACAAGGAACAGGTTCCATTACCATAACCATTGCGCCCGCTACGTCCAGCGAACCGCAGATAGTTCCACCTCCTTGTTGCAAAATGCCGTTGACATCTACTCCCGTGGTTATCCCAAACACCACAATGCTCAAGTCGAGCGTAGTTGGGTCATAAACTAAGGTATGGATAGTGTATTTTCCAGCTTCCGTTATCGTAAATTCGGGTGTTGCGCTGACCTGTTCAATCACTAATTCTGTTCCTTTGGTCAACACAAAAATGGTTTGGAAACCGTCTGGTACTACGACATCACCATTGGGCGTCGCCGAAACTTTGGCGGCGCCATTATCTAGTTCAACGGGAGTGGCATCAATCGTCAGCGTTCCCGCCTTCGCCAAACAAGGAGTAGGCGCCTTGCTTTTAAAACCAGCATCTCTAGTATCGTCAAAACCACTCGTTAAAGTGAAAACCTCGGTAAAACCATTAGGATTGACGTCACTATCTTTATCGTCGTTTCCTTGATTAGCCGCCGTAATTTCCAAGTCATCCCCCTGCCCTTTGAATTCTAGTTGGTATTGTCCAGGGTCTAATTCACTGAACATATACATCCCGTTTTCGTCGGTTAGAGTGAAGCTAAGTAAGGTTCCGTTGCCGTCGTACAAACCCACGTAAATATCTTTAATACCTTCGTCTTCGGTATCTTGAATACCGTTGCCATTTTTATCCAAAAAGACAAAGTCACCTACTTTCACTTTGATAATCTCATTCAGCCCCGCATCAATATCCATTCTAAATTCATCCGAATTAACGGTAATCAAATCGGTCATTCCATTACCGTCAATGTCACTATCTTTTGCCTCATCATTCCCTTGATTTGTGGGAGAAATAGCAAAACGGGAGGGTACATTGACCATTACTTTATAAGTTCCTGCCTCAACGTCAAAGAAATATTTTCCTTGGTCGTCCGTCGTATCTATTGCTAGAACCGTATCGTTTGCATCTAATAATTTCACTTCTACACCAGCAATACCCGCTTCGCCGTCATCCTGAATCCCATCTTTATCGGTATCTAAGAAAACCAAATCTCCGATAGCGCCATTCGGTAAGGGAAAAGAACAGGACCCCGTTGAAGTCACGACAACCTCGTCTGTACAATCGACATTGTCCGCATCCTGAACAAAAACGGTAATATCCAATCCTCGTTCTTGATTATCGTTTGGCACGAGCGTTGGAAAAGGACCTAATTTCACCGCTTCGCCGTAATTCCCTCCAAATTGAAAAGCCCCCAAGGTAGGATTGCTAAATGTCCCCGTGAACGTAGTGGCGGCTCCGCCCGTACGTTCGACAAATACGTCAAAAGTGTAGGTATCATCGGCCTTATCATTCAAGGTATTGTTATCATCACATACTTTATTTTGTATGACAATTTGGTTGACACAAGGAATGACCGTTCGGTTGACCTTGACGGTGAACATGCACATTTCTTCGTTTCCGCAAGCATCCTTCACTACGTACTTGACTTTGGTTATTCCAATTGGGAAAAAACTACCCGAAGCAAGACCCTCCACTAATTCTATGGACACATTATCATCCACTCCACAGGTAGTTGATACAGTTAGCGCTTCGTAATTAACTACCAAGCCCTCTAAATTGGGCAAGGCATTGGACTCAATATCACCGCTACAAATCAATGTGATTTCTCCCCTAGGCGTTCCTTCGCATCCACAACCATCCGCCGTAATCACATCGTTAAGCGTATTGGGGTCATTATCATTACAAGTTTCGCCCGGATTTTTTCGAATGTCGATTAATGATTGTTGTCCTAAATCAACGGGACAATCGTCATTTCCCCAACGAACGGCTAGGTCGTAATCCCCAGGTGCTAAGTCGCTGAACATCGCCATCCCTGCGTTATCCCGTACGTTTAAGGGGTAGGTTTGTCCGCCATCAAGACTAAATTCGATATTGCTTCGATTGGGGTTATCGTCGAAAGTGAATTTTATCTTTCCGTTATTTTGACCACAATCGGGGTCCGTTTTTTCGACCACAACTTGCGGCGAACCATCACCTAAACAGGGGTCAACGGGAATCGTAACCGTCACCGTAAAGCTGCACATTTCCATGTTGCCACATTCGTCCACAGTTTCGTACTTAATGGTCGTTGTTCCTTCGGGGAAAGTACTACCGGGCGCAGGCCCTTCGATTTGCGTAGTCATCACCTCACCCGGTCGGACGGTATTTTGACAAGGAATTTCTAAGATGAATTCGGCGTGAAAGTGTTCGTCTCTGTCCGTCCATTTTCCGTTGCTTTTCAAAATTCTAGTAAAATCTTCGTCTCCACCGTTATTGTTCGGTTCGCCCGACCGCCAGTTGGTATAGCCACAATTTTCACCCGTGACCCACCGAAAGTCCCCTTCTCTTTCGTTGTCGGCAAAACCAATCCAAGCAAAGTCGGCCATGAGTCCTTGTCGTAGAAATTCGTTCTCTTCGGCCGAACATATTACGGCTAAATGACCGCCCGCTTGTTCCGCTAATTCCTTTGCTTTTAACCAAGTAAAATTATCTTTTTTGGAACAATAGTATCGACTGTTATTGAAGCTACCCAAAAATTCAAAATCGTCCAAATTGTTCGGTGGGCAAGTTTGCCCCGTTGGCACCGTACAAGTAGTCGTACCAACTGGTGGGGTCCAAGTAACCACTTGACCCGTTGCGCCAATTTCCGCCGTAACGGCAATATCATCGGGACAATCCAATTCGACTTTACTTTCGAAACAGGCGGTTGGTCGTCCATCCAAGTTGATGTTGACGTCTCCATTTCCGCCCGCCGAACTCGTTTTGATTTTTAGTTTTAAATTAGAATTAGATTGAGAAAGCAAGGTCGTTTTTAACCAGCCGCTTGCACCAAAATTCAAGTCTTTGTTGGTCACATTGGCACCAATGCCTACTTGAAAGGCTTCTCCTACTCTAGAGACGGATAGTTTGGCCCCCGCCACCTTATTTTTTCCAATCAACGTCCCACTCGTTTCGGTGTAGTAATAGAAATCAGTCGGGTCAACATCCAAGCATTCGTGACTTTTGGGAGTATTGGGTGCGACTTGCGTTCGGCCCGAAAACCGAATGTCCACCTCAAACCTCACATCGCTGCGGCTGTTATTAATCCAAAGTCCCGTCAATTGAGCCGTTCCATCCACAAATTCTTGAAATCGACCATTTTCGATTTTGTAATAACTGTCCAAACCTTCGAAAAGTAAGTAGCCTCCGTACTTCGTATTTTGATTGCGCCCTTCCATACAGAGCGTCGTGTTGGTAGCAGAACGGTCTGCACAAAGGGTGAAAAAATCTTCTTCTATGGGCGGTGGTGCCGCTCCTACGTGAAATGCCATTAGGCAAAAAACAAAAGTCCATACACGGTAGAAGTGATTCATTGTTCATAATTTTTGTTAGAAAAAATATCTTGTTGGGCGGTGGATTTTGCTTTTTTTGCGAGGGGAACGGGAGATTGTGGACTTAATAGAATTCAGAATACAATATGCAGTTTCGATGGCTCAAGTCTCCAGACCACAGCCGTTAGGCTAAGAAGTTAAAACTTTTAAAAAACGAATCGAAAGCCGTCAGGAGACGGCCGTGATACTGATTTTAAGTTTGGAAACTTAAAATATCGACCTTTATAAAACCAATTCGAAAATCTGAAATGTCCTTTAAACTTCCATTTTTGATGGCTTCATCAAAAAAATTAGAAGTGTTAAGTAACTAGAATTAAGTAGGAAATTAAATGGTGAGCCTAGCAAAGAGAACGACTTTTAACCGTGCCGATGGCTAGCCCAAAACGATGGTCTGCAAAGTGAAGTTATATACTGAATTAATGAGGTAGGTACGAATGGGAAATTGCGCCGTTTGGCGCTCATAAGACAGGTCAAAAATAGAAGAATTATTTTAACAATTCCAATTCTTTTTTCAAAAAAAAACAAAAAATGCCCCTACGCTCAGTAACGTAGGAGCAATGAAAAAATCTCTATTTCGACAATTAAATTGTCGGCATTTAAAAGGAACTGCTCGTTAGCAACCTTTTAAATATCTTAGGAATCAATAATATTTGTGACTAGGCGAGCCAAAAAATTCACAAAAATTATTTTCAAAAATCATTCAAATTAGAAACCAAAACTAGTACAGCTTCCCGACCACCACTCGTTTAGTGGCCGTTTTAAGCCCACCACTCGGTTGTACAGTTAAGAAATAGAGGCCATTTTGCACCCCTTCTAACTCCAATTGCACGGGTGCAGCGTCAATATTCTCTACCCTCATTTCTCGAACAATCTGACCGTACTGATTACTCAAAATCAGTCGAGCTTCCTTGCCTGCGTAAGGGGCTAAGCTGATAAACAAGTGCTTCTTCACTGGGTTGGGGAAAACTTGTAAGGCGTCCAAATCAATGTTGAAATTAATTAACTCAACACCCGTGTAGTCAAAGGAACCATCCCAATAAACCTGCTTCACTCGGTAGTAGTTTTCACCGAGACTAGGCGCTTGGTCGATTTGTTTGAAGGTCTCCATTTCATCGTGCGCAGCAATGTTGTCCACTTTCGCCATTTCGGTAAAGTTCACGCCGTCCGTTGACTTTTCAATCACGTAGTAATCGTTTTTGAAAGTAGTATTGGTGGCCCATTGCAAGGCTACTTGTCGGTCCACCTCGAAAGCTGTAAAGAACAAGGAAGCTCGACTGTTAGCGCCACAGAAAGCATCGTTTCGACCGCCACTCAACATGACGTTGAAATCACCATTTTGTCCCTGATTACCCGCATTGATGCGGTAAGAACCACTACTAGTGCTACCACCAAGGGTTAAATCTAACCAACCACTACCGCCAAAATTGCTATTATTGCTCGTTACATTACCACCGTTGCCAATTTGGAAAGGCCCTTGACCCGCCAGCATTTTGACATCAATGTGCAAGCCGCTCAAAATACCCGTTCCGTTCAAGCGACCGCCCGTGTTGGCGTAGAAATAGATGTTGCTTTGATGCTCGTCACATTCGTGTTCTTTTGGGGAGCCATTTCTAGTGCGTCCAGAGAAATGAACGTCGATATTGAAGCCCGCATTGCTCCGACTTCGATTGACCAGTCTTCCCGTAAACTTAGCCGTTCCATCACTAAATTCGGTCAATTTACCATCGTGAATTGTGTAAAACTTACTTAGAAAGTTACTATTTCCGACTCGCTCCAACAAAATAAAAGCTCCGTATTTTGTGCCTTTTGGCGTATTTCCAGAACGTTCACATAAACTAGTATTTGTGGCGTTGCGCATCACACAAACACTTGGTCCACCGTTAGGCGTATCGTCACAAACGTTACCGATACCGTCCCCATCATTGTCCGCTTGGTTGGCGTTTTTGGTAAATCGACAGTTATCGTCGTTGTCACAAATACCGTCGCCGTCCGAATCACCTCCCTTATTCGCACAAGGGTCACCGCCACCATTGCCAGCGTTGACTACTCGCTCGGCGTAGCAATAACTTCCATCGTTACCCGTAATTTGAATCTTCACGGTAATTTCTCCCGACACATTAGTAATCATCAAAGGGTCCGTACAATTATCATCGCAGATCAGTCGAGGTACGAAATTAGTTGCCGCACCGATGATTTCAATTTTATTATGTCGGCCTTGATTGGCTCCCGTCACGGTAATTTTACCATTACCGCCCGTTGCTTGCACGGCATCACAATTGGCACTTCCGCCGCCATTGCCTCCACCGTTGGGCGTATCATCACAAACATTACCAATACCATCGCCATCGTTGTCCGCTTGGTCGGGGTTCTGCGTAAAGCGACAATTATCGTCATTGTCACAAATACCATCACCGTCAGAATCACCACCTCGGTTGTCACAAGGATTACCACTGCCGCCGCCACCAGTGACATTCACTTTGTATTCGGCGTAACAATAGGGATTAAAAGTCTGCACTTTTATGGTATATTCACCCGCAGCAAGCCCAGTTACCATTTTAGAACTACCGCAGTTGCCTTCACAAGCCAAGACTACAGCGTAACCCGTTCCAGCGCCCGAATATTCAATTTTGGTATTAGAAGATTTAATACCAGAAACAGTGAATTTGCCGTCGCCGCCCGTTACCGATAAATTTTTACAATCGTCACCACTGCCGCCGCCACCACCATTAGGCGTATCGTCGCAAACATTACCAATACCATCGCCATCATTATCTGCTTGGTCGGCGTTGCGAGTGAATCGACAGTTATCGTCGTTATCGCAAATACCGTCGCCGTCAGAATCGCCCCCTCGATTAGCACAAGAATTGCCGCCACCGCCGCTATTACCAGCGTTGACCACGCGCTCGGTGTAGCAGTAGCTTCCGTCGTTACCCGTAATTTGAATCTTCACAGTAATTTCCCCCGACACGTTATCAATCATCAATAGGTCGGTGCAATTATCGTCGCAAATCAGTCGAGGTACAAAATTAGTTGCCGCACCGATGATTTCAATTTTATTGTGTCGCCCTTGATTAGCGCCCGTCACGGTAATTTTACCATTACCGCCCGTTGCTTGCACGGCGTCACAATCCGCACTGCCGCCACCATTACCACCGCCGTTGGGGGTATCGTCACAGACATTACCAATACCATCACCGTCGTTATCTGCCTGGTCAGGATTTTGCGTAAAGCGACAATTATCATCATTGTCACAAACGCCGTCACCGTCTGAATCGCCGCCGCGGTTATCACAAGGATTACCACCACCGCCACCGCCAGTGACATTTACGGTATATTCTTGGAAACAATACGGGTTAAAGGTCTGCACTTTAACGGTGTATTGACCCGCAGATAGTCCTGTCACCATCTTAGAATTACCACAATTTCCGTTACAAACTAAGACAATAGCATAGCCCGTTCCCGCTCCGATATATTCGATTTTTGTATTAGAGGACTTAATACCAGAAACGGTGAACTTACCGTCGCCCCCCGATACGGATAAATTTTTACAATCATCGGCGCCACCACCGTTGCCACCACCATTGGGTGTATCATCACAGACGTTGCCAATACCGTCGCCATCGTTGTCCGCTTGGTCGGCATTGCGAGTAAATCGACAATTGTCGTCGTTATCACAAATACCGTCGCCGTCGGAATCGCCCCCTCGATTATCACAAGGATTTCCACCACCGCCGCCACCTGTGACGTTTACCGTATATTCTTGGAAACAATAAGGGTTAAAGGTCTGTACTTTAACGGTGTATTGACCCGCTGAAAGTCCCGTGACCATTTTGGAATTACCACAATTTCCGTCACAAACTAGTACAATAGCGAAACCCGTTCCCGCTCCGATATATTCAATTTTTGTGTTAGCAGATTTGATACCCGATACAGTAAATTTACCGTCGCCACCCGTTACGGACAGGTTTTTACAATCATCGGCGGCACCACCGCCACTGCCACCGCCATTGGGTGTATCGTCACAGACATTACCAATACCGTCGCCATCATTATCCGCTTGGTCGGCATTTTTTATAAATCTACAGTTATCGTCGTTGTCACAAATACCGTCACCGTCCGAATCGCCGCCTTTATTCGCACATGGGTCGAGAGAACCTCCGCTATTTACTTTGACCGTAAAAGAACAAGTTTTGGAACGTCCACATTCGTCGGTTGCTCGGTAGCGAATAGTCGTCGTTGTTCCAACTTGGAAAGCAGAACCGTTGGCGGGGCCTGCAATCTGCGCTACCGTCACATTACCAGGGCGAGTTGAATTATTACAAACGATTTCCATAATATAGCGATACTTTTCGCTACCCAATCGGTCTCTCCATTTTCCGTCTCCTTCTTCAATGATGGCATAGTCGGCGTTTCTTTTTTTATCCAAACCAACATCATTGGGTTCCCCATTTTTCCAGTTCGTGTAGCTACAATTGGTGCCATCAATCCAGCGAAAATGGCCTTCTCGATTTTCGTCGGTGTAGCCAATCCACGCTTCGTGGGTGTTCATCCCGTGTCGGATAAAATTATTTTCGCTACTGCTACAAATAACGGCCAGTTTTCCACCGTTTTGCTCTGCTCTACGCTTTGCTTCTGAGAAAGTAAATTTATCGTGCGAGCGGTAGTATTTACTATTTCCGTTTTTTCCTAAAAATCGAAATCCAGAGATATGGTCTCTTGAACAAGTTGACCCATCGTTTACTCGACAAGGAGTAGTAGCCGTCGGTTCGTTCCAACTCACTGTTTTGGAGTTCTGCCCAGGAGCAGCCGTTACTTCAATGTTACTCGGGCAATTAATCTGTGGATTGGTAAAAAATACGGTTTCGTTGCTAGTAGGTTTTTCAAATAAGG
>JBCCQK010000148.1:0-15870 GCA_039024375.1 Bacteroidota bacterium | reverse complement strand
CCTTTTAGCCTATCTACCTTTTAGCCTATCTACCTTTTAGCCTATCTACCTTTTAGCCTATCTACCTTTTAGCCTATCTACCTTTTAGCCTATCTACCTCCAAACCTGCACCCTACCGACTTATCTGCACCCATCCCGAATACGTCTTCCCTTTTCCATCTTCAAACAGGTAGAAATACGTTCCGTCGGGCAATAAACGGTCTTTGAACGTGCCGTCCCATTTATTTTTGTAGCCCCGTTGTTCGAAAACGGCAGCGCCCCAGCGATTGAAGATTTTCAGTTCGTTGTCGGGAAAATCTTGCACGCCTTTGATGGCAAAGAAGTCGTTGATGCCATCGTTATTGGGCGAAAAGCCGTTCATGATTTCTAGCATGGGACAAGGTACCCAAATTTCTACCATTGCGGTGTCGCAGCCGTTCTCGTTACAAACGCCGTACATAAATGTGTCAGGTTCGCCCGAATTACAGAATGATTCGTTGGGCGTGTAGGTAATGGTTCCGTCTATGTTAACTACGACGATGCCGTTCGTAGGGCTGGCGAGAATTTCCATGTTTTGGGCAATTCCGAAAATAGAGTCATTGGCCAGTACATCTACTACGATAGGAAGTCCTTGCCGAGTGCTATCTACGTCGCCAATAGCTATGGGTTTGAGAGTCGATTTTGGCACCACTTGGAAAAATACGTAAGTCGTATCGCAAACGCCCATTTCATCACAAAGAACGACGCAAACTTTTTCCTCGCCGACTGCTAGTCCTTCGTAATTCAAGCAGAAATCGACGGAATCTAAATTTATCCTAACTGATGTCCCCATTTCTTGAGGACAAGCGTTGTGAATCGTTTGAATATCACCGATTAAATCGTCGGGTTCGGCACAATAGACGCCCGTTTCCCCTTCTTCCACAATAATGACTTCATCTCTGGCATTGGTCTGGCAAGTAACCGCAATGATTAAACTATCCCGACATCCGAGGACTTGATGTTCGAATCGGAAAGTAAAACCGCCCACACCTACGCCGACGGAAGACCCCGAACTACAACGGGTAACCGTTCCCGTGTAAGGTTGATTGTCTCTAAAAATGAGGTACAGACCAATACTATCGAACGGAATATCTACACAAATTTCTGCCGTTGAATCGCATCTGGTCATCGTTGCCGATAAAAAGTCAGCGGCTATAAAATCAGTACAAACGGGAGTAGCCATGGTGTCAACAGGCATGCCAGTCGTATCGACAGGCGGCGTAGTCATCGTATCAACAGGCGTACCAGTCGTATCAACGGGCGGTGTGGTCATTGTGTCAATTGGTGTACCAGTCGTATCAACGGGTGGCGTACTGGTCGTATCCGTTGGCGGATTATCAATAGTTGAACAACTAACCGTTACGGCGAATTGGTCTTGACAACCTGAACTAATTTCTCGAATAATCACATCGTGTGCTCCATTTTCAAAGGACAACTGCGTACCCATTGGAATAAAATTGGAATTAATCTCCAGCGTAGCAATAGCTCCCGTATTGACTTGCTCTATATTCATTACAGAATAAACCGTTGCCGAATTGCCCCCCGTTAACGTAAACGACCCACGGTCGAGTTTCCAATTCCCCGTCGAGTCGATTTGGTTCATTAGCATTTCCAATTCTTCTAGGGTATTGAACATTCCAGAATTAGACTGGCCGTTGACTACCCACAAGTTCATTTTATACGGTCCACCCGCCCCCTGCTGAGGTAAAGTGAAATAGGTGTAGGCAAACATGGAATCAAAATCGCAGGGCTGGAAGCCATTTGTGTACAACTGTCCATTGTCCGTCACCGCATAATTGGAGATTTGTCCAAAAGGAATCGGTAAGCAAACGGGTGTATTTTCGCCACAATTGACCGTTTCCGTAAACTGCGTTTGTGGAACAATTTCTTGCGTACAAATTTGCGGGTCGTTACAATTTCTCAACAATAAAGTATCGGAACAACAGGTGGTCGTATCAGTAATGATTACTTGAACGGGTCGATTCGTCGTCGTCAAATCCACTTCAATAACGGTGGCCGTAGCGACGCCCGTCACGTCGGGCTGCAGCATGGTTTCTATCCATTTAGCCAGTTGCACCACTTTCATCGTACCGTAAGTCTTGGTTGGGTCACCACCGATGATGTTCAAAATACCGGGGTTGTTTACCCAATTACCCGTTGGGTCAACGATATTCATCCACTGGGTTAGTTCTTGCATATCTTCCACTTCTGTGCTATTCATTGTACCATTGACTTCCCAATTTTCGATTTTATACGGACCCGTATTTCCCCGTCCTTCGACCAGGGCGTAGGAATAAGCCGCCAAATTTTCAAAATCACATCCGTGGTCGGGAATGTTTGTTACACCGTTGACCGTTACTTCGTAACGACCGATGTCCTCTAATGAAATTGGTACACAAATGCGTTCGCTACTCGCCGTATCGGAAATACAACGCTCTGTTTCTCCGAACATATCCGGGCAAGCATTACAACCCTCTTTGATTTCGAAAGTAAAAATAACGCTACAACCTTCGGCGTCCGTAATGAATACTTTGTAGAATCCGGGGGCTAAGTTAGTTGCCGTATTGGTGGTAGAAACGTTGGGGGACCAATCAAAAGTAGCATTCCCAAAACCGCCCGAAACATTTAGCGTTGCTGTACCGCCCGCACCACAGCAAGAGGCATTCGTAATCACGGGGTCAATGGACAAGGGTAAAGCGGGGATAACCATCACATCGTCGGTCGCCGTACAGCCAAACTGGTCGGTTACCGTTACTACGTAAGTGGTCACTTGGTTGGTCGTTACTGTTGGATTGGCAATATTTGGGTTACTCAAACCAGTAGTAGGACTCCATTGGTAGGTCACTCCACCCGACGCATTCAACTGGCCCGTCTCACCCGCACAAAGTACGACGTTAGGGCCTGCTTCTGCTTGTGGACCGCCGTTTACATTAATTGTAATGTTATCCGTTCCTGTGCAGCCACTAGCATTTGTCACTTCGACGGTGTAGATAATCGTATTATTTACGGTCGCAATTGGATTGCGAATCGTTGGATTACTCAATCCTGTTGATGGCGACCATTGATAGACAGTCCCCGGTCCCGCATCAAGCTCCACTTGTCCACCTTGACACAGCGTAATATCTGGCCCTAGATTAGAAGCAGATGGATTATTTACGAAAACCGTCACTTCGTCGGTGTCCGTACAGCCATTGGCGTCCGTTACTAATACCGTGTAAGTAGTTGTTTCGGTTGGAAAAGCGATGGGCGTTCCCGAATTTGGATTTATCAAGGTGCTCGCTGGACTCCAACTGTATTGTGCGTGGGTCGTCACGGTCAACTGAATACTGTCGCCCCGACAAATGGTTTTGTCCGCACAAGCAACCGCTTCAGGTCGTGGATTTACGACGACCGTTACTTGGGCAATACTCGGACAACCGCTTGCACTGACACCCGTTACCGTATAAGTGGTGGTCGTAGTCGGATTCGCAATTGGGTTAGTAGTGTTGGTATTACTCAATCCCGTTGCGGGCGACCAAACGTAGTTGCTACCGCCCGTTACCGATAGCTGCGCGCTACCGCCCGAGCAAATAGAAACGTTTGGACTAACTGTAATGCCAGCGTTGGGTTGTACAAAGACGGTCACTTGGTCCGTATCCGTACAGCCATTGGCATCCGTACCCGTTACTGTGTAAGTGGTCGTTTGCGTTGGATTCGCAATTGGATTCGACAAGTTGGCATTGCTGAGTCCAGTTGTCGGTGACCAATTGTACCGAGTTGCCCCCGAAGCCGTCAATCGAACGGAGTTGCCCGCACAGATAGTTTGGTCATTTCCAGCGTTAACCGTTGGTGGCGGAATAACGAAAACGGTCACCTCGTCCGTATCGGTACAGCCATTGGCATCGGTTACTTGAACGGTGTAGGTCGTCGTTTGTGTAGGAAAAGCAATGGGTACGCCCGAAGTTGGATTTAACAAGGTATTGGTCGGACTCCAACTGTATTGGTCGTGGGTCGTCACAATCAATTGAATACTATCGCCCAAGCAAATCGTCTTATCTTCACAAGCAACCGCTTCGGGTGGTGGATTCACGAAAACCGTTACCCTAGCGGTGTCCATACAACCGTTGGTATTAGGAGAAATTACGCTGTAAGTCGTTGTTTCAGTCGGGCTTGCTACTGGATTCGCTGAATTGGGGTTATCCAAAGTAGCGGCGGGGAACCACTGATAATTACTCGCTCCACTAACAGCCAATGTCGTAGATTGCCCAGCGCAAATCGACACATCCGAAGAGGTAGTCAAGAAATTGGTTTCGACTCGAACGGTCACGCTATCCACCGACACACAACCGTCATCGCTCATCACCGTCAGCGTGTAAGTCGTCGTTTCCGCAGGGCAAGCCCTTGGATTTTGGATATTGGCATCGTCCAAGCCCGTTGCGGGACTCCACTCGTACCAAACGGCCGTGCCTGTACCACGTAGCTGTGTACAACCGCCCATACAAATCGACACGTCTTCACCCGCATCGACCAACGGTAGTTTCCTAACAAAAATACTCTCAAATTCATCGTCCACACAACCGCCGTCGTTCACTTCCAAACGAATCAATCGACTGCCTTCTTCGTCCCAACGAACGGTAATTTCACTACCCGCTGGTTCGGTGGCCGTAGCGGGCGAACTATTGATTAACACCCCTCCGTCCAATTCCCAATTCAAAGTGGCCATGGGCGTCGCCGTTCCTGTGAACAACAAGCTAACCTCCATTTCTTTACAGTAAGGCTCAATTACGACGAAGTCCGCTTCGGTATTTATTGCTCGGAAAACAACGAAGGACTCTTCGACCGTACAACCTGCGCCGTTGATAAAAGTGATGGCAAATTCGTTCAGTAAACCACTAACCAAAGCGTCGAAAATCAACGTTGCCCCGTTGACAGTGGGATTTAGAATAGTTCCATTTGTCACAGTGTAGTTATCAATATTTTCGCTCAGAGTGACCGATAGATTAACTAGCGTATCGTTGCAAGTAACACTATTATCAATGCCCGACACTATAGTTATTCCATTCGGAGCGGTCAATACTACTGGATTACTATCATAAACTACTTCACAACTACCTGACCGAACTCGAATGGTGTAACTACCACTTCCTAGATTATCGAATTGCGGATTCGTCTGCCAGTCGTTTCCATTGTTAATACTATACTCAATAGCATTTCCACCGTTTACGGCAATGGAGATTTGCCCATTATCGTTACCACAACCAGACGGATTGATGGCTGTTACGCCAGTAATTGTTAATGTTGGACCAGTAGTCAGCACGATAGATGTGGGATTATCTACTCGACAAACTTGGTTGAGTGTCCTTACGGAAATATTATAAGTTCCAGCATCCAAATTGTCAAAAACCGAGTTCGACTGCCAACTTACACCGTTATTGATGCTATATTCTAAGCTATCGCTACCCGTCGCTTGAATGGTGATGGTGCCGTTGCTGCCGCCGCAACCGTCGGGGTTAGAGGTGTCAATCGAGGTAATCATCAATTCGGGGCCATTACCAATTTGAACGGGAACGTTATAATCCGTTCGACAAGTTTGGTCAGTTGTCCTTACGGAAATGAGGTACGTACTCGAATCCAAGCCCATAAAGACGTTACTACTTTGCCAACTGATACCACTATTAATGCTGTATTCTAAAGTACTAGCGCCCGTCGCTTGAATCGTTATGGTTCCATTTTGGGCGCCACAACCCGTTGGATTTGTGACATCTACGGAAGTTATTATAACCGCCGTACCCGCATTTAATACAATCGGACTCGTATGCGCTACTTGACAACTCAAATCTATTTTTCTTACCAAAATCAAGTACGTTCCCGTATCTAAATTTTCAAAAATATTGCTACGCTGCCAATTGGTACCGTTGTCCACGCTGTATTCTAAAGTATCGGAACTCGTTGCGATGATGACAATTCGACCATTGGTGCTGTCGCAGCCTACCAAATCCGTTTTATCTACTTGATTGATGGTCAGACAAAGTCCCGACCGTAGTATCACAGGGTTGTCCGCCGTTACTTCACACCCACCATTATCGTAACGAACTTTGATGTTATAAGTCCCCGTATCTAAATTCGTAAAGACGCTATCATTTTGCCAACTTAGTCCATCGTTGATGCTGTATTCAAGCGTATTCGTACCCCTTGCCGAAATTGTAATCATTCCATCGGTTACCCCAAAACTACTCGGGTCGGCGCTCGTGACGGCGATGATTTCGGGAAGTTCTGGGTCTTCAATAACTATTGTATCGGCAAATTGAGTGGTACAAGTTTCATCGTTATAGCGAACAAAAACGAGGTAGCGACCTGCGGCTAAACTATCCACCAAATTACTATCCTGCCAAGTCGTACCGTCGAGACTATATTGCAAAGGCCGTGGGTCGTTGCTACTGGCCGCAATGGTTAAACTACCATCCGAGCCGCCGCAAGTACTCGGCGGGTTAGCAATTACTAAATCGACGCTCGGCGCAGATGGCGCTACCAAATTGATAGTTCCACCCGCCGTCGTACAAGTCGTATCACTGTAAGCTACTTGAACTACGTAGTTACCCTGTCCTAAGCCACTGAATTCGTTTTGTGCACTCCAATTGGCGCCGTTATCAATACTGTAAATCAGAGGATTAGTTCCAGTTGCAGTGATAGTAATGCGCCCATTTGCCATATTACAATCCGTTGGATTATTGGCAACGACGGTATCAATCGTTGGGGAAGCAGTACCGTTGACAACCACTGGATTACCCGAAAAATTCGTCACACAGCCACCACCCGTTCTACGAACAGCAACGGTATAATTACCCGCCGCTAGATTCGAAAATACATTGTTGATTTGCCAAGTAGTATCAACTTCGGTCACTCTAAACTCTAGCGTATTATTGGGTAGAGAAGCAAAAATCGTAATCTGTCCCGTATTTTGGTCGCAAGCACTCGCCGTGGCGGAAACGCCAACCGTCGGCGTGGCAATCGTTATCGTAACACTATCTCGAACCGTACAATCCGTGCCATTGCCAATGGTCACGTAATAAGTAGTCGTCTCCGTTGGACAAGCCACAGGATTGGCAATATTGGTAGCACTCAAAGTTGTGTCCGCATCCCATTGGTAGGTCGTTCCACCCGATGCCATTAAAGTCACACAATCTCCTGTACAAATCGTTTGGTTGTCGCTTACACTACCCGTTAGTCCGTTACCGACGGTCACTGTTTTGGAAATAGTATCTTGGCAATTTCCTGCGGTAGTGACTGTTAGCAAAACCGTGTAAGTTCCAGCCGCTGCGTAAGTATAAACTGGATTTTCATTGGTAGCAATCCCCGCACCGTCGCCAAAATTCCACGACCAGTTGGTAATCGTAGCAGTCGTTGAAGTCGTATCTCTAAAATTGACCGATAAATCCGAACAATTAGTCATAAAGTTAAAATCTGCCGTCACCGAAGGCCGCACAGTAACGACCACCGTATCTTGAACGTTGCAGCCTACTTCTGAGTTGGTAACAATGTAAGTCGTGGTGACCAATGGACTAGCCATCGGATTCGGACAATCTGTACAACTCAAACCCGTAGTGGGTAACCAACTGTAATTTGCCGCCGTTCCAGTAGCACTCAATACGGTCGAATCTCCTGGGCATATCGTCACATCCGCTCCCGCATCCACGTTACACGGCGCACAAAATTCGATGGGATTATTGATGTAAAAAACGGGACAAGTGGTGTCTTTATTTACAACGGCAACGTTGTAGGTTCCCGTGCTTAAATTAACAAAAGCGTTTAACGGGAAGTAGGTTCTACCACTATCAATACTGTACAAGAAGGTGTCCATTCCCGTTGCAAAAATGGAAATACTACCATCCGTATCCCCGCAATTCATTGGGTCAGTAACCGCTACGTTTGTAATGGTGGGCCTTTCGCTACCTGTCAAAGTTAACTTGACGCTATCTCGACAAGCAGTCTGAACAGAATCTCGAACAATTATTTGATAGATTCCAGCAGCGATATTACTCAGTGTATTACTTTGCTGAAAAGTGGTTCCGTTATCAAAACTATATTGCAAATTGTCCCCCGTTGCGGTAATGGCCAATTGGCCATTCGCTTGGCTACAAGTTGGACTGACTTTCGTCGAATCCGTAATCGCTACCGAACAAGGAAGTGCCCCCACTCGCAGGATAAAATAGGTGGTATCGCAAAAATCGGGCATCAAACTATCACAATGAATCACCCGAAGTGTTTCGGTGGTGTTGAAATTATTGCTGGCCACAATGCTGACACAGATTTTTCCATTGACGGTATCAATCGTAATTTCGTTACCTGACTGAATCGTCACTTCTCCAATAGCGTTTGGAATCTGTAGAACCCCATCCAAACACTGCGAAATAGTATTTCCGGGAATAATATCATAGGTAAACGTGTCGGGACGAGGCTGACAAAGTATCACGGGCGTTGGACTCACGCAAACGGGTAAAACGCCCGCTCGCCAACCGTTCACATTAGCGTTGGACCGAATGGTTTCATCGCCGATGGATGGATTTGGAAATGCTGCTCCGTCGCCCACCAACGCCATGCTATCGACACTGCAATTGAAATTCTGGAAAGTAAATAAATCAACTTTTTGGCCTTTTTGGTAAGGTATAAAAAGCGTCGGCGTATTATTTTCTTTGAGTGCAAAAGTAAAGTAGTCAAATCCGCCACCGCCCACTGGATTTATGCTTGAAGTCAATAACCTAAATTCGTAACCCGTACTATCATTGATTAAATTAACGACTTCCAATTGCCCCGTAGGTGCACGGACGGTAATGTTCATCGCTAAGGTCAATCCAGAGAAAAAAGTCGGTGGGAAAGTGGTGTCAGGTGTCATGCTGACCAAATAGTGGTCGTCTATCTTTTCCAAATCAAAATTAACGACACATTCGGGCAACTCTGGAATCACTTCTTCCTCGACGGTCACCCGCAAAATAGTGGTATCGCAAACGTCGGTATTGGTATCATCACAAATAACAACACAGAGCGTTTCCATCCCCGAAAATCCTCTTGAACCCGTTAAGTCTATGCAAGTGCTTCCATTGGTTACAGAAACCGTTACCCCCGTTCCTTGTTGGCAAATGGACGCCAAACCTGGCCCAGATGGTAATTGCAAAGCCGAATCGATACAGACATTGCGTGAAGATTCGAAGTCCACCAAGTAGTGCAGCGTATCAATGGGCAAAAGCGGAATCGACTCAGGCAAACAAGTAGGAACGGGTGTAGGACTAACACATGAAGGGGCACCTCCGTCGGCTACAAAGGCGCCTATTGCTAAGTAGGATGTAATTTCTACGTTATTAACGGTTGGATTGGGAAAACCAGCACCACTTCCAACCAAGAATAAACTATCATTAGCACCACCGCAGGTGATTCCCCTAAAGGAAAATAAGTCTAGCGTATCTCCTCGTTGGTAATCGGGAGAAACGAAGTTGTTTATATCAAAAATCACGTAGCCGTGGTCGGGCTGTTCGGCATCAAAAATGACTCCAGAGGTATTTTCAAAAAACGCTCCTGGCAATAAATTAGTAATGCTATCCGTAGGAATATTAAAAGTAGTATTGGGTACTCGAATGGCCACTAACATAGAAGTTGTCAAATTCAACGGCGCACCAATAGTAGAATCTACTTTCAATCGTACTTTCGTTCCTTCGGGGGTTGCTTCCAACAAATATTCGAACTGACAAGTAGGCGGTGGAACAACTTCCACTTCGATGATGGTCGTATCACAAAAAGTAGTGTCCGCAGCATCGCAGTGCACAACAACTAATACCTCACTACCCGTAAAATCATTCGTCGATTCTAGTTGCAAACAATCATCGTTATCGGCAACCGTAGCGGTCACTTGGGGGCCATTTTGTAAAATACTGGCCCTCCCAATCGTATTCAGTTGTAAGGCATTTCCCAGACAAGTCTGCGTGGAGGTATTAGTCATTAGGGTTAATCGAACCGTATCCGTCGGCGCAAAAGGTGGACTTTCTACCGTAACCACTAAATAAGTAGTATCACAAAAAGTAGTTTCGAAAGCATCGCAATGCACCACACAGAGCGTAGTTGTACCCGAATAATCGTTCGTGGCATTAATTACCACACAACTATCAGCATCGTTTACCGCAACCGTCAAATCCGTCCCTTGGCCGCAAATACTCACATTTCCAACATTATTCAATAACTGTAAAACAGAATCAATACAAACCGTCAAAGAACTATTGTACTCAACGTCCAACCGAAGCGTATCGGGCGTTGCGGGTATAATCGGACAAATGGGTAAACCGACACTAGGCATGCAAATAGGTACGGGCTGCATGCCCCACCCTTGCACAATCAACTGCGAAGTGACCACTTCATCACCAATGTCCAAGAGGGGAACAGAACTATTGGGTCCGACCACAACTATGCTATCACTCGTGCAGGCTCCGCCATTTTCAAAACTGAACAAACAGACCGTATCTCCCGCAATAAATGGAACGTCGGCCGTTCCTGGAGATTGCAAAATAAAGTTCAGATATTCAAAGCCGTTTGAGACTGTTTGCCCTTGCTGTGCGTAAGTAACATTCGGAATATTATTTTGTAAATTAGTTACGTTAAACGTTCCTTGCGGCACTCGAATGACCAATCGGTTAGAAGTGAGCGTATTCTGAGGGGTAGTCCAAGTCGTATCGCTTACCATTTTAAACAAAAAGGTACCCGCCGAATCTTCCACAAAATAATTGACCAAACAGGACGGAGTGGGCACCACCGTTACCGAAAGTACCGTGGTATCACAAATATTAGCGTTCACTTCATCACAGAAAACAACCGTTACGTAATCTTGACCCGAAAAATCACTACGTGCCATCAAATCAACGCAATTATCCGCTAATCTTGTGGTTGCCGTTGTTCCCGTTCCTTGCGTCAACACGAAGTTGAAATCTACCTCATTGGGCAATTGAATAACGGAAGTATTCAAACAGAAACTTTCCGTTCTGCCCGCAAATAGGCTAACGGCCAACGTATCTCTCGGCAGCGGTTCGCAAAGTGCGCTTCCTCGACCATTGACACAAGTCGGCGCTTCCCAACCGTTGATGTTGATGGTCGGATTGAGGTTTCGCCCATTGATAAAGGGAGTCATTGGAATTGTTCCATTACCGACTAGAAACAGGCTGTCAAAAGCACAAAAACCACGATTTTCAAACGTAAAAAGCGGGTCTTTTTGGTCTTCAAACAAATCGATATTGGTCGTGTTGGCCGAGGCTGCGGCCAATTTGAAAACAAAATAGTCAAAATTGGGGGTTTCGGTCGGCGCAATTATCGTAGTGTCAAGTTCGAACTGCACGTTGGGGTCGATATTCGTCAATCTTGCTGGCTGTAAGGTATTTGTCGGTGCTCGAACGGTCACTTGCAAATCTACGACGCTATTACTGGGCGGCGCAAAACTAGTATCACTCGTCAAACTAACTTGGTAGCGGTCGCCGATAGTTTCCATTTCAAATAGAACTGCGCAATTAGAATCGGGACGCGCCGCCATAGCAATACCTCCGGGGTCCACAATCATGGTATCAACACCCGTCGCATCGCCCATTTGGCCGTCGGTTAACTGAAAAGAAACTTTTCCGACCTCTACTCCACCAATAGTATCCTTGGTCAAAGTAACGGGGAAATCGTACCATTCAGAAGTCGTCCCACCGGGTATTTTTGGCCCATATTTCCGATAACGAAAATCATCAAAGTTGGCCACATTGTGATAAATCAAGTTTATGTTCACCGTCCCTGGACAAGGAATAGTAAAAGCGTTCAGGGCGAACGGAAAGTCGAAATCGGGGTCACTTTCACTCATACTGCCTTCAGGATGAATCACAAATTGGGTAACCGCTTGGCAATTATTATCGCTTACATCTAACGTTCGAAAAGCGCCCATATCGTCCATATTCGTTGCCACGCCAACCTGTAAGCAATCGGGTTGACCATCACCATTTCCATCTCCACCATTCGGACCGCTTTCTTCAACCGCCGTTAGAATGCCATCATTATCATCGTCGTCGTCTCGATAATTGGGAATCATATCGTTATCCGTATCGTCATTTTCCAAATTACCGTCCATGTTTAAGTCTTCCAATTCGTCGGGTTGACCATCGCCGTCCGAATCTAGAAGACATTCCGACGCTGATAGCCTCAAGAACAAAGTATCGTACGCAACGATACAGCTAGTATCTAAATTACTGACTTTCAGATAGAAATCTCCAACGGGTAGGCCCGAAAAGTCGGATTGAGTAAACCACATTCGTCCGTCATCGATGCTGTGTTGGTAGTTACCACTACCATTCGATGCGCTCAATTGAATAGAACCATCTAGGCTGTCTGCGCAGGTTGGGTTCGTGAAAGTGGCCGTAAATGCAATCGGCAAATTATCGCCCAAAACAACGGGATTATTGGAGTAGATTACCTCGCAATTTGTCGAGTCGTCTTTGATGCGAATGAAATAATTCCCCGCCGATAGATTCGTGAAATTGGGAGCGGACTGAAAGGTTCTGCCGTTATCGATGCTGTATTGAACGTGGCCACTGGTGCAATCCGTTGATATGGTAATGGTCCCATCGGTTGCCCCACAAAAAGAAGCGGCAGTCGTGTCTATCGACGTAATCTGCATGGGGCAAAGCGGTTCTGCTGCTGCTTGGACACAAACCGGTACATCGGGGCCCGCCCAGCCCGAGACGGTCATTTGCGAAATCACGTTATCCTCCTCTCCGTTGGGAAAAGCGAATAGACTCCCCTCCCCGACCAACGCTAAACTGTCGGATTGGCAGACGCCGTTGATTTCAAACTGAAATAAATCCACCACATTGCCTTTGACAAAAGGAATTTGGTCCGTTCCAAAATTGCTTAAAGTAGCGCTGAAATAGTCGTATCCCAGTTCTATGCTGGGGCTTCGTTGGGTACTCGTCAGTTCAAATTGAACACCCGACAGCAAGTTTTGAAATTGCGTGATTTGGTAATTTCTAGCGGGCGTCCGAAAAGTAATTTGAGCACTACCAACTATGGAATTAAGTCCCGTCCAAATCGTATCGGGCAGCATGCTCACAATAAAAGCACTTCCCGTTTTTCGGACTTGATAATTCACTACGCAGGTCGGCAAAACGAAGGGGTCGCAAATCGGCGTGTCCAATTTTACGGGATTATTCGGAAAATCAATCAAACAACTCGTCCCTTCTATTTTTGCTTGAATGGTATATTCACCCGCCGATAAATCTCTAAAGATATTGCTGCTCGTAAAAGTAATACCGTTGTCAATGGAGTATTCGAAGTTACTTCCATTTCCACCACTCGCTGCCAAAATGAGACTGCCGTCGTTGAGCCCTTCGCAACTTGGAGGGGTGTTACTAACTATTTCAAGAGTAGCCGGTGTAGGCCGTAAATCGACTGGGTTACCAGAAAAAGCTGTTGGACAGGTTCCGTTACTATTTCGAACTTGTAGATAGTACAATTGTGGCAAGAGTCCTTGATAATTCGCTTGGCTACTCCACGTCAATCCACTGTCAATGCTAAATTCGTAATTGCCCGTTCCACCGTTACCAAGTAGCACAATTTGTCCATCATTCGCAACGGAACAACTCGCTTTTGTTGCATTAACAGATAAGTTCAGTGCGGTTGCATTCAGTTGGATGGGGTTATTATCAAAACTAGTTTCACAAGAACCATCGGCGTTTTTCACCTTCACCACGTAATTTCCATTCCCCAATCCCGTAAAATTTCCAAGATTATCATAGGTTACACCATCGTCAATACTGTATATAAAACCATCCGTTTTTCCACCAGTGGCCGTAACCGTAATCCTACCATCGTTTACAGCGTCGCAACTTGGTGGAGTGACATTAACGGTTATATTGATGCTATTACTTTGAAATACAATGGGATTATTGGCAAAAGGAGTGGTGCAGCTACCATCCGTATTTCTGACGAATACGTGGTAAATACCATTCGCCAAATTTGAATATTGACTATTCGCCTGCCACGTTTGGCCACTGTCGATACTGTGTTCGAAATTACCGCTGCCCCCCGAAGCATTGACATTGATGGCATTGGTCGTTCCATTGTCACAACCTCCCGAAACCGTCGTTGATGACACGCTGATGGCCGAAGCAGCTAGGACTATAGGATTATCACTAAAAGACGTCTCACAACTTCCGTCGGGACGGCGCATTTTAAGTGCGTAAACACCCGTATCGACACTCGTAAATGCCGAATTGGTTCCCCAGGTCGCTCCGTCGTTGATAGAATATTCAAAATTTCCACTGAAAGGGCTATTGACCGAAAATATAATCGAACCGTTATTTTCATCACCACAAGTAGGTGCCGTCGTAGTCGCTGTAAAATCAATTGGTTCTTGCGTAATAACAACGGGATTTCCACTAAAAGTGGTAGGACAGGCGCCATTACCCGTTCTGACCATAACGTGATAATTTCCCGCCGACAAATCAGAAAACGTGGCGGAACTCAAATACGTAGCGCCGCTATCAATACTGTATTGAAAACCACCCGAACCGCCTGTGGCAGTAATGGAAATAGCTCCCTGTATATTTTGATTACAAGAAATATTGGATTTATTAACTTGAATACCAATCGGCTGCGTAGCAAAAACGAGCGGGTTTTGCGCATAGTCACTTACACAAGTGCTATCGGCATTACGGGCTTTTATTCGGTAGGTTCCGTTACCTAAATTGATAAAAGAATCCTGCGTTGTCCAAGTCGCCCCGTTATCAATGCTGTACTGATAAGGTTCTATTCCACCATTCGCTGCTACTCGAATCGTCCCATCCGTAGCATCTGAGCAAGTTGGCGCCGAATGACTATTTAAAACTACTGTCAAACCAGTTCCCGCAAGAACTACGGGATTGCTAGTGTAAACGCTTTCGCAAATAGCATCCTTAACTTTTATTGTATAGTTATTTGGTTTTAAATCAGAAAAAGTAGCGTTTGTCTGATAAGTCGCTCCGTTATCAATACTGTACTGTACCGTTCCCGTAGCGCCCGTCGTTTGCACCGTGATGCTTCCGTTGTCGGCTCCGCAAGTGGTCACATTAGTAGTTGCGACACTAGTGATGGTCAGCGAACAAGGCGGCGTCCCCTGACAATTGGCGCTCCCTACTTGATACCGTCCATCGTATTCGTAGATAGAACCGTCCGCAAAAGCGGTAATCTGATTGCCAATATTAAAGGGCGGGTCGGTTGCCTTATAGGGGTCATTGTCATTGTCCATCAACTCGACTGCCCCTGCGCAGAACTTAGTATTAGTAAACGAAAAAATCGGTATTTCTTGACCAGGCATTAAGTTGGCATCGTCGATATTTCCACTGAGATTAAAAACAAAATAATCCATATCAAACTCCGCCACGGGATTCACAAAAACGTCGGGTGAAGACCAGTTACCCAATTGGTTCGTTTGCGTCCCAATCTCCAATTCGCCAGTTGGCGCCAATACGGTAACCGCTGCCGAATTGACAATGGTTTTAGAAGCGAATGGGCCAAGATTGGAATACAAGGAAACTTGATAGGTGGTACTATCACTGAGCAGCGCAATTTTGAATTGAATTTGAGCGTGGAGGTTTTCTAGCAACAAAAAGGCTGCTGCAAACAATCCTGTCTTTAACCAGTAATTCTTTGGCATAACGAGCAGTTATATTAAAGGTGTTGAATCACAAAACCCTCGTAACCAATTGATTACTTAGTGAAATTTAAAATGCTAATTTTAAAATTAAAAATCACTGAAAATCAGTAAATTATAATTTGAACTAGCACCCAGTAATTCTTCAATTTCACTTGTTATTAAAATGGTTATCTGATAGG
>JBCCQK010000147.1:0-15941 GCA_039024375.1 Bacteroidota bacterium | reverse complement strand
GCTGGCTGGGGCTGAACATCGGCATGATGCTATTTGTTATTTGTTTCTCGGGCACCTTTGCTACGCTTTCTAATGAACTAGATTGGTTGCTCAATCCTACGTTGCGGGTCGAAGGGAAAGAGGCACCTTACGCTTGGGAGGCGATGTACCAAAACGCCCAAGCTGCGTTTCCCGACTTGCGCATCACAAACTTAGCACAGCAAAAAAATTCTTTTACCGAAACGGGAGACTACTTTGCATCGACGGCTTTCGTTCGACATCCCGAAAAAGGTACTTTGAAAGTACATTTAGACCCCTACACGGGCGAAGTGCTAGGCTATAATCCTTTTCTGGACGTACAGCGCTTTTTCCGCAGCTACCACAATAATTTTTTTGATGGTATTCGGGGTGAATTAGTCGTCGTTTTCTTTGCTTTTTTTCTGCTATTCTCGGTATTGACGGGTTTTATATTTTACAAAAATTGGTTCAAAAACTTGTTTCGATTGCGACGAGAAAAGGGATGGCGGGTATTCATTGCGGATGCCCACCGTATGGCGGGCGTTTGGTCCTTATTATTTGCACTCATCATCGCCTTGACGGGAATTTGGTATTTGGCAGAAAACATCTTTGTGGCGACGGATAGGTCAATTCTTCGATTTCCTACGCCCGAAAAGATTAGTGAGGCAGAAGTGCAACAATTGGGCGATACCCCCGAAATGATTTCCTTGGATGTGGCCGTGCAAAATGCCGAAAAAGCTTTTGGTGATTACCAAGTTCAGGACATTCGATTGCCCAGTCAACCGAATGGGTACATCGTTATGTCCGGCCAAGATAGCAATCCTTTAACCAGAGACCGCACGAACAAAGTCCACGTTCACCCCTATACGGGAGCAGTAGTTTTTATTCAACGAGCGAGCGATTTGACGACCGTCAATTTTATCAATAATATCGTTGATACCTTGCATTTTGGTACATTCGGGGGGCTAGGGGTCAAAATTTTATGGTTCGTTTTTGGTCTTATTTTAAGTGTCAGCATCTTGGCGGGGACGTACATTTGGTATTTGAGGCACACCAAAAAAATAGAAAGTCAGTTAGCTAGACAAGCAGTCAAGGCTAAGCGCAAAAAGACGGTGCAGCGAACCGCTCCAAATCCGCAACAAATGGGCTTTTCTTGGCGATACTTGACCGCAGGACGGGGTGCTATTATTTCCATGAGTATCATTCTCTACTATTTAATTGGAACGGGTATTGCTACCGTAACTAATGGTTTTAGAATTTGGAGTGGTCATCCCAAAGGCTACGTAGCAACTGTAGATTCGACCCAATTGGGCACTTGGCCTGTCGCCTTGGATTGCACCTATCCCTGCACTTTGGCGGAAGGGACTAAATTGACTGCTCGCTTCCAAACGTCTGGAATACCTAACTACAAGTCGCTCCATTTAGGGGTGCAAACAGCGGCAGAAGATACCTTACATTTGCCTTTCAAAGGGTCGGCGGCAACTCCTAGCTTGACGCTCGATAGTACCTTTACGAACAACAAAATTGCAAGGCTAGCATTAGTAGCGAAATCCCATTCCGCACAAATTCATCGTCATCCCGTTTCCGTAGAAAAAATGGAATCAATCGCAGCAGCAATGACTACTCAATTTCCAACCAAACCCGAACGAACGTATGCGGACGTGCCTACTTTTGTGTATGTCATTGCTGGATTATTTACCTTGTTGACGGGCGGAATTGTGTTGATTTGGACGGTTTTCGTGGTGCGGGCTACTTGGCAAGAGCAGCAATTAATGGTCATTTCCTAAGTATCGTAGCCATCCATATGCTAGCAAAACCATCGAGTTCTCGGCGGCTTCTACTGTATCTTTACCCACAAAATTGTATCTTTGATAGAAAAAATGTTATGAGTGTAGCGGTTGCTAAAAAAGAAGAGGAGGTAAAGGCCTCTATTCCCAACAACTTAATTTACGAGGTCGTAAAAGGCAAACCCATTTATTATCGAGGCTACAAAGACGTTTTAAATGGGACCAAAACAATCGAAGAAATCAAAATGGAAAGTAAATTACAAAGTTGGTTAAAGGCTCAAATTACAGGAACTTTATTTGTTTTACTACAAAATTTACCTTACGAAGTTTTCACGGGAGAGCTAGGACTCAATCTACCTCATAAAACCAAAAGGGGCGCTGATTTAGCCATTTACAAAAGCGAAGCTGTAGAAATTGACGAATTTTTTGCCAACGTTCCCCCCGAAGTGGTTATTGAAATTGATGTAGCCATTGATACGGAAAAACAAACTGAAATGGATTATGTCCACGCCAAAATTGACGATTATCTCAATTTTGGCGTGAAGCAAGTCATATGGATTTTTACAAAAAACCAAAAAGTAATCGTTGCGGATAATACTACTACTTGGCTCACCTCTAATTGGGACAAAGACCTTACGCTACCCCAAGCAATCAGCTTTAATTTGTCCGATATTATGCGCTCTCGAAAAGTCAGCTAGTCACTTTCGCTGGTGTACCAAAATGGTTGATACGTTCCAATTAAAGGTGGGTGATACTTTGAAAGTATCACCCACCTTCGAACGTTCTAATACACGACTCTTTTTTCCAACCATTATTGAATAATCACCCATTAGGTTACAAAATATCGTAGCGGAACTCCAGAAAAAGGGTATGGTAGTACTTCAATCTTCCCTCCGTTACTTCGTAGAGGTTCGGGTTGTAATTGATGCCTATTTTGACATTTGTTTGTGCGTTATAATAGGTAACTAAATCTAAGCCCAAGCCAAATTGTCGTTCGTAAACGGCGGGAATTTCAATAACCGTAAAATCATCGTTGTACATATCGTCTCGATTTAAGACGTACATCGTTAGCCCTGCGCCCGTGCCGTAGGTCATTTTTCCATTCAAAATGGTCGTTTCCAATCGCATTTTAATTGGTAAGCTAAAAGTACTTTCAAACTCACAAAATTCTTGACAAAAGCCAAAAGGCCCCTTTCGCATCAATCCTACATTTAGCACCAATTTACGCTGGTCGGCCACCTTGAGTCCGTACCCTGCTTGGAAAGATAAAAAGCCCATTTCGTGCGCTTGTTTAATGGAGGAGTTGTAGTACATGGATTTGATGGTGCCTAAACTTAGGAAAAAGGAGTGGCGTTCTTGGTTGGGGCTGGTTAGTTGGGCGGTCAAAGTTGTCGTCCAACCGATAGTAGCTAATAGGAAAATGTAGATTGCTTTTGGGTGGACGCTCATTTTTTTGGATTAAGTTATTACATGATTTCTCTTCGTATTAAAAGGAACGTTATTGTTGCTTGATAGATTGAGTTGGTCGGGATAATTAAGAGAATATAGTAGCCCTTTACTTAATAACTACCGTCCACAACCGAACAACCATTGTCCATTTTCGGACGAAAAAAGTATCTTTTTAAGAGAATCTAATCTATTGTGAAAAGGTATTTGATTATAAATTAGACAGACCTTTAGTTAGCCAAAAATTGAATTTAAAATATTGATAATCAAATAGTTAAATATTTTAAAAAATTTATCAACCTCTCCTCTGTCCTATTCTATTTCCCCTTACCCACCCACTAATAACCGTATGGCACAGCGTTGGCACTAGCTCTCCTAAAAAGTCCAATGTATAAAAGTTACTTCAAAATAGCCTACCGAAAAATTGTTAATAGTAAAGTCATTTCCGCCATCAATATTTTTGGTTTGACGATAGCTATCGGGGTGTCGATTGCCGTTTTCCTTTTTCTACACAACCATTTAACGATGGATAATTTCCACGAAAATGGCGACCGTATTTTCATCGTCGAATACGAAATGGACAACGGTGGAACTTCCGAAATTTGGGGTAGTACGCCCATGCCTTTGGCGGCAGCTTTGGCCGACGATTTTCCCCAAATCGAACACGCCGTGAAGGTAGCCAATAAGGGGGGGAAGGTGTATCAAGGGGAAAATATTTTCAACGAGCAAGTCACCTTTACCGACCCCAATTATTTTGACATGTTTAGCTTCCCGTTGACTTCGGGTACACCCGATATTTTGCGGCAACCCGACGGGATTATTATAAGCACCGCCGTAGCCGAAAAGTATTTTTCTGGAGCGAATCCTATTGGACAAGTACTGACCGTAGTCTTTGACAATGAAACCAAAAAAGGATTGACCGTCCGAGGCGTAGCCGCTCCTTTTCCCGAAAACACAGGGTTCAAGTTTGGCATTTTGGCAGGATTTCCCTTGTGGACTAGCTTAGAAAAACAAGCACTCAACGACTGGACGACTCACACCCGAGGAACTTTTATCCAATTGAATAACCCTACGGATATTTCCATCATCGCCGACAAGATGGACAAATACGTAAGTCTCCACAACGCGGCCAACGAGTCCATTACCATTCAGTCTTTTGTGTTTGATAATTTAAAAAATCCCAATGCGAACGCCCACGAGGTCAACTATCGACCAACTAGGGCAGGGGAACCAATTGTCGTCCTTTCTTTTACCCTCATTGGCCTACTCATGATGGCTTTATCCTGCTTCAATTACATTAATATTTCTTTGGGATTTGTGGGCAAACGACTGAAAGAGATTGGGGTGCGTAAGGCGATTGGTGGGAAAAAACAGCAATTGATTGTACAGTTTATGGCCGAAAATTTCCTGCTCTGTGCTATTGCCTTATTGTTCGGTCTAATGGTGGCACAACTGGTATTTATTCCACCTTTCAACTTTTTGCAGGGCAGCGAAATCACCTTAGATTTTGCGAAAAATCCAGAATTATGGGGATTCTTAGCGGGCTTACTGATTTTTACAGCCATTGCTTCGGGGGCTTATCCCGCTTTTTACATCAGTTCTTTCCAGCCCGTTGCCATTTTTAAAGGCAGTCAGCAGGTCATCAAAAAGAATAAGTTGACCCGCTTGTTTTTGGGGCTACAGTTTACCATCGCTTTTTGTGCCGTTATTTTCAGCATTATCGTGGTTTTTATGAACGATTACTGGAAACAATTAGATTGGGGCTATCCTCCCAACGAGACGATGGTCGTTCGACTGGGCGACGCCGACCAATACGACCAATTGAAAAATGCCCTAAGTCAGAATACTTACATTCGCCAAATAGCGGGAACCACTGACCACGTAGGGGAATCCATGGCTAGAAGTACGATTAAGTTAGGGGAAACCAATAAAGATATGTTGACCTATCAAGTAGGCCCGAACTATTTAGAAACCATGAATTTACAATTGCGCCAAGGTCGCTTTTTTGATGCCCGCCGTACTGCCGAAGATGCCACGGCGGTCGTTATCAATCAACGCTTTGCGGACTTACAAAATTGGCAGCAACCCCTCGACCAAACGTTCCGACAACAAGGCCAAACCTATCGAGTCATTGGGGTCATTGATAATTTTAAGGTAGCGGGTTTTTCCAAAACTTTACCGACCATGTTCGTTCGAGGCGACCAAGCCGCTTACCAATTTTTAACTATCCGCTACGAAAGTGGGGCGGGGCAATTGGTGGAAGATTTTGCCAAAAAGAATTGGGCGGCACTTAATCCCGATATTCCCTTCAACTTTTTCCATCAAGCCCTCATTTTTGACAGTTTCTACAACCGCATTGATAAAGTAGCCTCTATTTATACTTTACTGTCAGGATTAGCTTTATTGATTGCCTGCTTAGGCTTATTCGGACTCGCTTCTCAAAACTACGCTCGCTACCTCAAAGAGGCCAGTATTCGTAAGGTGTTAGGAGCCACCACTCGACAGATTTTACTAACGGGCAACCGCTATTTTATTTGGATGCTCTTGATTGCTAGTGGTTTGGCAACCACTATTTCTTGGTTCAGTGCGCAGTACGTTTTTGCGATGATGGAACCTTATATTGGTGTGGTTGAATTGGGTATTGCGCCTTTTCTCGTCGGCAATTTACTGGTGTTTTTGACGGCGATTATTGCTATTGGAGGGCAGTCCTATCAGTTGGTGAAGATTACGCCGGCGGATGCTTTGCGGTGGGAGTAAGAGGGATTTTTCTTGAAGGGTAAATATACCGTTTTTTGCTTCTAGTCTAACGAATAATTGTCGTAAACTAAAAATTTGGCTAATTTTGTTTGTAAACAGGATAGTTCCTTTAAAAATAGCAAAAGATAAATATCACGATATAGTAAAGCGGGCTTTAGAAGATGACGGCTGGCTTGTAACGGACGAACAGTTTAAGTTTTTTTTGGAAGAATATCGAGACGTATTTATTGATATGGCAGCCGAAAAATTAATTCAAGCAACTAAAGGAAAACTTAAAATTGCCGTAGAAGTTAAGAGTTTTATTGGGATTTCGCCGATAACCGATTTGTACGAGGCAATTGGTAAATACGATGTGTATCATTTAGGCTTAAATGAAAAAGAACTTGATAGAATATTGTATTTAGCAGTTCCAACTAATGCTTGGGAGGAATTATTTTCCTTAGCTTTTGCTCAAAAGTTAATCAAGTTAAAACAGTTGCGTTTAATCGTCTACGATATAGCAACTTCAAAAATTGTAAAATGGGTAAAGTAGAAAACTATAAAAAAATCGTTGCGGAAATCATCGATGGATTTGATTTTAAAAACAAAGAAGATGAAACCATTTACATTAAAGATATGGAAAGGGGGCACTTTGTAATTTTTCGAGATGGCTGGCTAAATAATGCTAAAAGGTCTTATGGTTTCTACGTGCATATTGACATTCGGCAAGATGGTAAAGTTTGGGTACGCTACGATGCGACCACCGACCCGCCAGTAACGCAAAAATTACTGGATAAAGGGATTCCAAAAAGTGATATTGTTTTAGCTTTTCATCCGCCAATTGTTAGACCAGATACAGGTTTTGCCATTGCTTAAAATGGATGGACAGCAAATATTTTTCGTTGCTCCTTTACAGGTTAGTCATGCTGTGCAGTAAGCGTTAGGTTCTCCATTGATGCTTCCATTTGTTTTTGTACGCTTTCCTTCGTTTATACTATGTCTTAGAGAAGTAGTTGCAAATCTTCTTTTTCCCTTTGTTCCTCGTTTACTACCAAACAAGTCCTGCTCACGCAAATTCGTAAAATGCAGGTGGTGAGTTGAGAAAGCTACAAACACCTTACTTTTGTGACAATTCGTCCAAAAGTAAAAAAGCACATGAAAAAAATCCTAAAAATTAGCCTAATCACTTTAGCCATGCTGCTTCTAGTCGTACTCGTCGGCGGCTATTTTGGCTGGCGACACTTCGAATCTGTTCTGCTGGATTTTGAAGGCGATTACACCGAAAAATCAGCATTCCAATCATTGACCGAAGAAGGATACACTTTTTTAGACCGCAACGACAACGGGCAATTGGACATCTACGAAGACGATAGACAACCAATGGACAAAAGAGTTGCGGATTTACTGGGACAAATGACCGTGGACGAAAAGATTCACTTGCTAAAAGGGTCAGGCATTGCGTCGGCCATCGGTCGAGTAGAGGCGGGGACGGGCATTCCCGATGCAGTTGGCACCATCGTGCCTACGCCTAGGTTAGGCCTTCCTGGGGTCTATTTGTCGGACGGGCCAGCGGGCATAAGAATCTCCCCCGAGCGAGAAGGGGAAGACTGCACTTATTACTGTACGGCTTTTCCGATTGCGACAATGTTGGCCTCCACTTGGAACAAGGATTTGGTTAACCAAGTAGGGGTGGCGACGGGTAACGAAGCGGTAGCGTATGGACTGGACGTTATTTTGGGACCAAGGGCTAACTTACATCGGCATCCATTATGTGGGCGAAACTTTGAGTACTATTCGGAAGACCCCGTTTTGACGGGGCAGATTGGTGCTGCGATGGTCAACGGCATTGAGTTCAACGGCGTCGGTGCTTCCGTCAAGCACTATGTCGCCAATAATCAAGAAACGGAGCGTTTTCTGAACGATGCGATGGTGTCCGAAAGGGCTTTGCGAGAATTATATTTAAAAGGTTTTGAAATCATTGTCAAACAAGCGCAGCCTTGGACGATTATGTCCGCATATAACAAAGTGAATGGAACTTACACTTCCCAAAGTAAATATTTACTGACCGATATTTTGCGGGATGAATGGGGTTTTAAGGACTTAGTAATGACCGACTGGTTTGCGGGCAACGATGCGGTGGCGCAAATAGAAGCGGGCAATGACTTGTTAGAACCAGGTACTAAAAAGCAGTGGGACGCCTTGCAAGCTGGACATAAAAGTGGCGAATTATCTATGGCCGCCATTGACAAATCTGCCAGTCGTATTCTAAAATTGATTTTGCAATCCAAAAAGGTGCAAAATTACCAGTACGATAATAATCCCGACTTAAAGACGCACGCTACTATTACCCGTCAATCCGCCGCCGAAGGTATGGTTTTATTGAAAAATGAGGCTACGTTGCCGATGCAAAAAGGACAAAAAGTAGCTTTAATTGGCGTTACCTCCTACGACTTTATTGCGGGCGGAACGGGTTCGGGAGACGTGAACGAGGCTTATACTATTTCTTGATTCCTAAAAGTCGTCAATAACTTGCAGCGAAAAGGAGTACCTATTCACGGCATCGGCATGCAGATGCACATTCGGATGGACATTCCCAACGAACTAATGGCTCAACACCTAAAAAAATGTGTGGAAACGGGCCTGTTGATTCATTTCTCGGAAGTAGATATTATTTTCAACAAACACAACGACAGCAAAGGTGATGGACAGCAACAGTACAACGAATTGACGCCCACCATGCAAGCGTAACAATCTGATAAATATCGGCAACTAGCGCAACTCTACAACGAGCAAGTACCCTACGACCAACGCTACGGGATTACTTTATGGGGCTTCGCCGACCGCTTCACTTGGATTCGGTATTTCTTCAATATTATGGATTGGCCGTTGATTTTTGACGACGCCCTCGAAAAAAAGCCCGCTTATTACGGATTGAAGGAGGGCTTAGTAGGGGATGAATAGACTCAATGTAAAAGTGTAATCAAATAATATTAGGCCTTAATCGGAGCAAACATTTACTAAAACCTTCAACTGGAACTTATCAACCATTTTGGTCAATGGCCAAAGCCATATTTTAGGTTCGGAAGAAGACAGTACCAGTACGGTTTATAATAGCCTAAAAACATTTATGCTTTTCATGGAGTTGTATGAAGATAGAGTATTTACGAGAAAATCAACTTAACAATGAATGAGCTACTGCACACGCAATTCGAATCCGTAGGCTTCGAGAAAGAATTTGGGTTTCAGCTATTGAAAATGGAAGATGTTTTTTCTTTTACGCCTTCCACCAAAAAGAATCCATTTAAACCACATCGAATCAATTTCTTTACGGTATTGCTGCTGGTAGAGGGGGAAATGACCCATGAGGTAGATTTCATAAAATATAAAATGACTGGAGGGGATTGCTTATTTATTTCCAAAGGACAAATTCACAAATTTGATAAATCACCTACCTACAAAGGCTACGGCCTAATATTTACAGAGGAGTTTATCATTCATCACGTATCGCCATCAGCCTATTCAAAAATAAACTTACTATATAATCATCACTTAAATCCATCCCGATTCAAAGATTTTGGCGATAGAGACATCATCGTTCATTCTCTGAAAAGAGAACTGTCCTTAGAGCAAGGAAAAATCAAAGCGGATGTAATTGCGGCTTTACTAACGGTATTGCTATTAAAAGCGCAATTGAATATAACCAATAAATTAAAATCCGACAATGAGCAGTACGACCAATTTAGGCAATTTCAAAAATTTGTGGCGGCTAAATATATGGATACTAGAGCAGCTAAGGATTATGCTATTTTCTTAAACATCACCTATAAACAGTTAAATAAACTCTGCACCGCTTTCACCGAAAAAACGGCTAAGGAGTATATCAGTGATTATATGATGCTAGAGGCAAAACGCCAATTGGCCACCACTAATCTTCCCGTCAAACAAATAGCCTTTGCTTGTGGTTTTAAGGAAGTCACCAACTTCTTAAAATTTTTTAAAAAGAATACAGATACAACCCCCATGCAATTTAGAAAGTCAAGGAGTTAGTAATTTTCACCTTTGCTTATTTTTACCATCCAAAAGACACTTTTTACCTTTTTAGCGTCCCCCAACAGCTTACCTTTACCTCCATGTCTTAGTAATCATTTATGAGGGTTTAATATAATGAAGGAAATTTCAAATAGGAGAATCGAATGGGTCGAATTACAAGAAGAACTTGATTTTCGATTATTTAAAATCGAGGATATCCTCTCCTTTGAACCTTCTCTAAAGAAAAACCCATTTAGACCACATCGCACTAATTTTTTTACGCTACTCCTACTGACGAAAGGAGAAATGTCCCACGAAGTTGATTTCAAGGCGTACAAAATGGTCAAAGGGGATTGTCTATTTATTTCTAAAGAACAAATCCATAAATTCGACGCCTCCCCTAGCTACGAGGGGTATGGTTTCGTTTTTACAGAAGAATTTATGTTGCAACACTTTTCGTTGTCGGCTTTTTCTAAAATAAGTTTTTTATACAATTATCATTTGATTCCACCGCTCTTTAAAGATTTTGGCGACCAAGCCATTTTCCTTCGTGCCCTAAAAAGAGAGTTTTCCTTGGAACTTGGCGAGGTCGAAATGGATGTAGTAGCCTCCATTTTAAGTGTCTTTCTATTGAAAGCACAATTTCACCTTGGGTACGAACTAAAATCAAACAACGGTGATTACACCCAATTTATTCAATTTCAAAAATTAGTCGCCACCAAGTATATGGAGACCCGCATTACTAAGCATTATGCACTTTTGTTAAATATGACGCATAAGCAGTTGAATAGTCTATGTAAAACATTTACCAAAATGACCGCTAAGGAGTACATTATCAACTATCTTATCATGGAAGCGAAACGCCAATTGGCAACCACCAATCTTCCAGTTAAGCAGATTGCTTTTGAATGTGGTTTTGATGAGGCAACCAATTTCTTAAAATTCTTTAAAAAAAATACGGGTATGACCCCAACAATATTTCGAGAAATAGGTCATTGAGCAACTTTTAATATTGGCTCATTTTTACCATCGAAAGGATATTTTTCACCTTTGTGACTTTAGCTTATCAATATACTTTTGTTACTAGAGATTGGTAATACCTATTTTGCCATTTGTATAATTAATAAACTGTAAACAACATGAAAAAAACATTTCAATTTTCTTATCCTCTTAAGAGGGTAAGCACATTCCTCCTATTATTTTCCCTCCTAAGTATTACCGCTTATGCACAAGAAGACCAAGGAGACTTACTCGCCACTATGCCCGACGAACTAATGAACGTAGGTTCAGGAGTGCCTATCAGTTATGAGCCTTACGAATTGGCGAAGTTCACCAAAGACATGAATAGATACCCCGCTGCTACTCCACCTAAGGGGTCATTTAACCGACACGGTGAATTGGAGTTCTTGGGTAAAAACGTTTTCGGTATCCATTGGTTTGTGGAGGTGGAGGGTTCAGTATGGCACGTTGTAACGGCGGGCTATCCACACAAATCGCCCATTTTGATGGTTCATGGGTTTCCCGAATCTTGGTGGGGATTTGAACAACAAATGGTCGATTTAGCGAAAGACTATTACGTCATTTCTGTTGACCAACTGGGATATGGACAATCTGATAAGCGGCTATCACAAGACCTGACCCATCAGGGAGTTGCTAAAAGTCTTATGAAATTGATGGATAAAATGGATATTGACAAATTTGATTTGGTATCTCATGACCGAGGTTCTTGTATTGCAGACAATATGATGGCCGTTTCAGGAGCGAATGAAAGGGTAACCAATTGGATAAGAATGCAGCAATCCTTCAACGAGCCTCATGGATTGCCAAGACCCTCCCACGAAAATTTAGCGCACGCCGAGAATTACAAAAACGGCACCATGATTACGGCTACCTACAATTCGGCCTGGGTATCGATGCAATTCACTCCTGAACACATGGACCGACTCTACAAAGAATTTGGTACCGAAGGTATCGCCGAAGCGGTGGCTAAGACCTACAATACCAGTTTTGATATTGAACTGGACCATAGAATGAAAAATTTGGTCCAACACATGACGATGCCGATACTCTTCTTGCAAGCGACCAAAGACCCGGCACAAAGGGAGGAAGAATATGCGAGGTCACCCGACTTTGTCAAGGATGGATATGTTCAGTTTGTGGAGGCGAATCATTTTTCCGCTACGGAAGCGGCAGAAGCAGTTAGTGAGGCCATTAGAGATTTTATAGAGGGTAAGCGTCCACCTAAACTGATTGTTGACTAAAAAACCATCCACTATCACTTACCGTTTGTTTTGGATATTTGAAGGGTATAATTAGAGTAGTCGAACAATTTGATTACAAATACCTTATTGGCATATAGCTTTAGTTTTCGCTAGAAAATTGGGTTACAATTATGCTTTAATAAATTCCAAAATGAAAGGTGAGTGGTTATCAAAAAAACGACAACTATGACTTGCCCGTATATTTGTCAGCCTTTCCTTAGGCTGACAACACTCAGTGTATTTCTATTCTTTACGACTATTGGCTTTAGTCAAGATAACAACGAACCACCAAAAGATGAAAATGTAGCTCCAAAAATAGGTGAAGGGGAGTTTGTCTTTAATGGTAGATTAAGGTACTGGTACGCAGAAAATGAAAGTTTGAAAGCCTCTCATGCGACTACCTTTGGCACCAACTTCGGCTATCTAACTAAATCTTATAAAGGTTTTCAAGTTTATATTGAAGGAGAAAGCGTTGTTGCCATCACGCCAGATTTATTCTTTGACGGGGTAAATGGTCTATTCGAGAGAACCAATGTGACCGATGTAGAAACACTCGAATTGAATAAATTGAGGGTCTCCTATAATGGTCAGCTTAACGACGAAACAACGCTACAATTTAAAATAGGGCGACAAGCTGCCTTGGTCGAGGATGAGCGCTTTATTGGGAATGTTACTGCCAGACAAGACGACCAAACCTTCGATGCCCTATACGGCAAAGTGCAAAACGACCAAAAGGGTTTATCCTTTGAGTACGCTTATATGTACCAAATTAATCGCTTACTGGCCGAAGTAGGTGATTGGCGGAGTGATTCACACGCCTTTATGTTTGGGTATTACAAAAACAAAGCGGCTAGACTAGGCTTATTTGGGCATTTGTTGGATTTTCAGGAAGACAATCCAGCCAAATCCAGTAAAACGTTTGGCATTACCATAGATAGAGGACGCTTGCCACAAGACAAGATTGCTTTGAACTATAAAACTGCCTTTGCTTATCAAAGTGAATATGGCGATAATCCAACGGACTACGATGCCTTTCTAATCAATGCAGAAGTTGGCGTTTCTTTTCCGAAGATAGGCATTTTTAATGTTGGCTACGAATTGGCAACTTCTGATGATGGCGTTGCCTCTTACCAATTTCCACTATCAACTGGACAACGCCTACATCGTATCTCTGATGTATTTATTGACCCGCCAGCGGAAGGACTGCACAATCCTTACTTTACCGCAGAAAGTCGAAATATTTTCTGGGGTATTGGTGGATGGTTCGGATATCACGCCTATTTTTCGGAAGAAGAAGGTACTTTTTTCGCCCACGAATTGGATGTGGTTTTATACAAACAAATCATTCCTAATTTATTGAGGGTGGAGTTGACCTACTGCAACTTTTTTGCAAAAGAAGAACGATTTAATGACTTGAATATCTTCGCTTTGGATTTATTCTTCGAGCTATAAAGGCTGGGATTGTAGATTACTGCTTTAAAATGAGTGGCAAATGTTCCCTATCAAATAATTACAATTAACATGATGAATGCGTTTTTCGATAAATGGCATCCTAAGGTATTAACCTTACTAAGAATGATATTAGGTTTCCTCATATTTTGGCACGGTACCCAAAAACTTTTTGGTTATCCTCCCTCCGAAAATCCACAAGGGGAACTTTCTCCTTTAATTTTGGTAGCTGGAATTTTAGAGTTTTTAGGTGGGATTTTGCTCTTTGTAGGATTATTTACCCGTTGGACAGCCTTTATTTTAAGTGGAATGATGGCGGTAGCTTATTTTATGGTTTTCTTCAGTAAATCATTTTTACCAATCATCAATGGTGGAGAATTATCCGTATTGTACTGTTTTGTGTTTTTCTACTTCTTTTTTGCTAGTGGTGGAGCTTGGAGTATAGATAATTATTTTAAGTCTCGTACGCAGAAAACCCAAAACGATTGAAGTCATGAAAAGAATCTATAAAAATAGGCGAATTATTAGTCTATTCGCCCTTAGCCTATTCTTGGTGTTTTTGCCCAATTATGCTTTTACGCAAACACATACTGGAGATGTGGTTTCAACTAAACCGCATAACGAAGGGTATTTTGAGGTCATTGCATCCATAATTAACGCCAATTCATTTGAAGAGGAAGGCGGAAATATTGGGAATGAGTTTCATCTAACCTATTGGTTCAATCATAAATTGGGTACTGGGTTATCTCTTACTACTAAATCACACGAAGGAGAATTACTGTACGATACCGCTATTATTGGAAGTTGGAGTCTTGCAAAATGGATGACCGTCAACGCTGGGCCCAATTTTTCTTGGGCTGGAGAACATCGGGAATTTGGAATTTCAGCCTATGGGGAAATTGAAATCAACTTCTTTGTGATTGACCAGATTCACATCGGTCCTGTTCTGGGTGTACTATTTGGTAGTGAAGACGAGTTTACACATGGGTTTCATTTGGGTTTTGAGTTTTAAATTGTCAAAGAATTACATCTTAAAGTATAAGAGAAAATGAAAAAGCAATACCCTAAACTTATATTAATATGCTTTTGTCTATTTACAACTTTGGTGTGTTTTAGTCAAATAAGTCATGGAAATGAAACGGTAAATCAGGTTTCAACTACTGGAGAAATACCTAAGAGTTTTCCGCTTTTTGATAAACAACTGGATAGCATTGAACAGTTTGTCATCACGACTCCTGTCAAACCCAAAAGTCGGTTTCAGTTATTCATGTTAGGCGAACATCATCAATCTGTTTATTTGAATCAATATAAATTTTCCGTTTTAGATTTAAGTAGCCATAAAGGTGGGCTAGAGGTCATCAAAAAAGGAGGCGGAAAACAGACCAATTCACTTCGCTTAGCGACCAATGACAATAAGGAATACGTTATGCGGTCCATCACCAAAGATGTTACCAGAGGCATTCCTTATCCTTTTAATAAAATGGCTTTGGTAACTTATTTATTTAGGGATAATTATCTAGGCAGTCATCCTTTTGCTCCGCTAACCATCCCTACCATGGCGGATGCTATCAACATTTATCACGCCAATCCAAGTCTCTATTTCATTCCCAAACAACCAAAATTGGATGTTTATAATGACTTATTTGGGAACGAAGTTTATATCGTAGAAGAACGGGCCTCCAAGAAATGGCCTGAACTTGCCAGCTTTGGCCATGCAGAAAAATTTGTTAGCACCCCCGATTTAACCGAAAAATTAGTCAAAAATCATCACCATCATGTGGACCAAAACTGGGTGGCCCGTAGTCGATTATTTGATGTATTAATTGGGGACTTCGATAGACATGATGACCAATGGCGGTGGACAGTAACCACTTTAGCCAACGGCGATAAATCATACCGTCCCGTCCCTAGAGACCGAGACCAAGCATTTAGTAAATACGATGGTTTTGTGATTAAATTGCTATCTCCTTATAACGCCCTCTTGCGACAATTGACGGATTATGAAGAGCCTGTGAAAAATTTTAAATGGGCTACTTATAACTCTAGGCATTTTGATAATAATTTTTTGAACGAATTATCGCTGGAGGAATGGAAAAAAGAGGCCGCCTTTATACAGGCAAAACTGACGGATGAGGTCATTACTACCGCTTTTTCCCATTTGCCCCCAAAAGTGTACGAAGTATCTGCACCAAAAATTATAGCGTCTTTGAAGGCAAGAAGAGCAGATTTACAAAAT
>JBCCQK010000146.1:0-16133 GCA_039024375.1 Bacteroidota bacterium | reverse complement strand
CAGAATTAATTTATATTTTCCGACAGGACGAACACGATTTACAGAATTCTAATTTTCAATAAATTAAATCATGTAAATCTTGAAATCCTGTCAAAAGAAATGTGACGTCAATTTTATCCAATTACTTATTCAACTACATCTCCAAAAGGTCTTGCATCTTTACACGCAATCCTTTTAACACACCTTTACCCGTCAAAACCTTCTTGAAAGGGATTTCTTCGGTCGGTTTATCTGGTAAGTAAACGTAGGTTAGTTCGTCGTAAGGGTCAATTAGCCAACCTAATCGGCAGCCGTTGTCTATAAACTCTTGCATTTTGTCTTTCAAATCCTTTACCTGCTTTTTACTAGAAGCTAATTCGCAAATAAAATCGGGACACAGAGGAACAAATTTTTCTCGTTGCACTTTTGCTAGACTTTCCCATTTTTTTGAAGGAAGCCAGGCAACATCGGGAGAATAAATTGCTCCATTTGGTAGTTTAAATCCCGTAGAAGAATCGAAAACTCGCCCCAACTTTTATTGACGATTCCACAAGCCAAACTCCGTAGTTAGTTCTGCATTTCGGATACCCGAATTACCACCCGTTAGTGACCTACTTACAATTTCGCCCGTAGATAATCTTTCTATTTTCAACTCATCATTAATCTGGCAAAATTCGTAAAAGTCATCATCGGAAAACGTACCTTCTGGTAAGTTTAAGGCCACGTATTCCAAGCTTGGTTTTCTCTTTTTTAATGCCATCGCTACTATTTTGTACTTTTCTTTGTGCTTTTCTTGGTCTTATTGGATTTGAGGGAGTCTCATAATTTTTTGTGTAAGTTCGAATCGTGGACTTCAGTTCACAACGACTACGTTAGGGCAGTCATTTTACTCGGAAAACTTAAATCACTATTTCTGTGGACTGATTATCATTCAAGATTAAAGCGGGTAATTTAGAAGCAACAAATGTGGTCGGTGCGCTGCACCTTATCAGAAGGAAAATAAGCCCAAAGTTGATACAAATGTAGTCGATGCGCTGCATCTAGGCGTTAAAAAGTCCCATCGGGACGACCACCTTTGTATCAGACGGACGAATCAAGGCCTCCAAAGGTGCAGCGCAGTTCTCCGTATGGACCGTCCATATTTTTACCCGTTTATTTTTTGAACGCTAATAAGTCCACAGTCCAGAATCATAATTTAAGCAAAATTTTGATATTACGATATAATAGAAGTCTTAAGCAGGTTACAAAGTGTATGTTTAACTTATAGTAAAACCCCCAAATGCAAAATACGCCCCCCCGTCTGATTAACGGGACTCACGCTTTTCCCAATCACAATACCATCTTCGGGCGCCAAATATTCCTTGACCAAATCGCCGAAGATATTACGCATTGTCGCAATGACTTGTCCTTTTTGCACTAGTTCCATTACCTTCGGATGCACCGTCAACACCCCGCCCGTATCGGTATAAATCCAGTAGGATTTTTTACACAGAATTGTGGCCGTATCGGGTTCTTCAATTTCGCAATCGAGCATACCAAAGTAGCCCAATAAATTGTGCATCCCCGTCAGACCGTCTCGAATCATTCCTTTTTGGAACGTATTGGGATTGCCTACCTCTAACGTGATGGCAGGAATGCCCATTTCATCCGCCGTTCCCCGCAACGTGCCGTCACTCGGTGGATTGTGAACAATGATTTGGGCATTTTGCAACTTCGCCATTGCCTTAACGGTGGGGTCGTCCATATCCGCCCGAATGTAGTAAGAGTTGATGCGGCCAAAACTAGCCGTATGCAAATCCACTAAGTAGTCAAATTGATGAATGACACAATTGACCAAGCGCCACGCATAGACATCGCTGACGGTACCGTTGGGCCTACCCGGCATGATGTGGTTCAAGTCTTTGCCGTCAATGAACCGTCGCTTTTTTCGGTGGAAATAAGGAACATTAGCGACGGGAATCCCTACGAGCGTTCCCCGTAACGCTTTAACATCAGTCTCTTTAAAAATTCGCTGGATAACGGGAATCCCGTTGAGTTCGTTACCGTGTACGGCTGCCGTCAAGCCCAATACTTTTCCATCCGTTTGACCTCGCGCGACGATGACGGGGATTCTTATGGATTCGCACAAGCCGTCCTTCACCAAGTTTAACCAAAATCGGGCAATTGTTCCCTTTTGGACTTGTTCAATGCTTAATTGTTCAATAATAGGAATAGCTATTTCACTTTTCAAAGGCATATTTTGTGTTTATTAGAATTGAGAACAGAGAATCGAGAAGTGAGATTCGACTATAATGACAAAGGTAAATATTACCAAAATCTGGTTGTTTACCCACATTTTGCGTCTCTGTTCTATTTTACTTACAATTGTCCTTAGTTAGTTATTCGTCAACATTTTGATTAGGTCTGACCTCTGACAGATTTATCGGTCTGGCCTCTGACTTCTCACTTATAAAAGCCCACAATAAATCTGCCGCCTTTTCCACCAACGGTTGATTCAGTAACCGTGCAATTTGCGGCAAACCACCGATACTCGTCGTATTGATTTCCGAAAGCACTCGAACACCGTCGTCACCGACCAACGTATCCATAGATGCTTCTTGAAAAAAGGAATCATTGGCTTCGAATCCACGAGTCGCTATGTCCATCTGCGCATATTTGGGATGCGCACGGAGCGCTTTCGTTAAAGCATATAGCGAGTTTTCTTTACTGTGATTGCTGTGGTCAGTCAGCACCAGTATTTTATATTTTGACATCTATTTTAACTTGATTTCGTTAATTAGTCCCGCATCGTCGTTCAAATTTTTGAACAATTTCATTCGAAACTTCCCCTGTTTATTCATCAACGTACGCGCCATTTTATCAATCGCCACCATCGACAAAACGGTTTGAATATAGGCTTCAATCATATCATCTAAACCAACGCCGAGTTTATTAAAATCTCGTCGGTCCATCAGTACCAAACGATTCGTATCACTATTCCACGTTCCGTCTGGATTTTTGAACGATAGATTCGTCCCCAACATTTGCCAACTATTGGTACTGTCTTCGATGTTGTCCACCAGTGGTTTTTGGGAACGACGAGCGTAAGTGCAGAGCGGTCGAATGCCCGATTCGGTGGAACTGACCATCATTCGAATATCGGCTAATTTGCAAGCCAGCACTTGCGTATTCTCCATTGAAAAATTCGTAGGCTTTGGCTGCTACCATTTTGTTCTGCCCGCCCGCCAGACAAGCCAGAATCGGGTTCAAAATGCGCGTTTTGGAATGAACGGGAATGCGATTCCAAGGCTTCTGGGTCACGTAGCGAAAGGCTGCTCGGATAGGTACCCAAGTATCCGTTTCAGTGCGGATTTCCATCACCCCATCGACGTACCGTACGGCGGGATTGTCCTCGTTGTCATAGAAAGAAACGTAATGCACAGGTTCTTGCATCACGTCGGCAATCACTTCGGCGTAGCCCGACGTTTCCATGGGATTTTTTTCATAAATGACGGCCAATCCTCCTTTTATTTTATGGCGTAAATTCTTCAAATAAGGTCTGAAAGTTCGCTCTACGAGTAGTCGATAACTACCCTGTTCTTGGTTATCGTCCAATAAAGGCATAGATTTTTGCCCCGAGGGACAAGAATTGTTCTCGATGACAACCATTTGTCGTTTCCCCTTCGCCGAAGTCACATTCAGCAAATCGGCCCCCGCCCACAAGAAGTATTTGGCTCGATAATCCAAGATTTCTTACAGTTTTTCGGGTTGTACCATCGGGTGCCTGTGGCAGTAGCGGGAGATAATGCGCGCTTTGTCCAAATTCAGAAAAAAGTTGACCATTGGGTGAATCGTTGCATTGAACGCCTTGGGGTACCAATGCTCGTGTGCTTCAAATTCGCCAGGCTAGACAAACTTACTCGTTTTTGTTGTTGTCAAAATATAAGGGTTTTATTTAGAAATAACAGTTGGTAAAATTTCAAGCCTTCAATAGACTCGAATAATTGAAAAAGGTCACTCAGAGAAAGTTAAAATTTTACGCTTTTCTAAGCAATTTATAGGGTTGCAAAATACCCAAAATTTGAGTTCTCTACTACATAGTACGAATACAAAAAATGTTGCCTAAGTGTAGTGATTAATGATTCGTTGAAGCGTGATTCGTTAAACAATGTGTTGATATTTTTAATTTAATCCGGATATTTCTCTCAAGATTTCCTACCTTACGGGAAAAGAATATTGATAAAACCGACTTCTTGGACGCTACTTTCCTCTGGCAACAGTTTCAGCAAGGCGACAAAAACGCCTTCAACCGATTGTTTAAGTTGCACTACGCCGACTTGAAAGCCTACGGTATGAAAATAGTGAACCGTGAATCTATTGCCAAGGAAGGGATTCAATTACTATTTGTTAAACTGTGGGAAAAGCGCCATACCCTACCCGTCGTGACCTCCATCAAAAGCTACCTTTTTCGGGCTTATCGTCGCACCTTGCTAGATTTACTACAAGCGGAAAATCGGCGACGGAAGACGCCTGTTCCCGCTCCTACATTTACCATCTCTGCCGAGGAATCTTTACTTTTTCAACAGTACGAAACTGCCCAGTTTAGTCAACTTTCCTTTCTACTCAGTCAATTGCCATCCAAACAAAAAGAAATTATTTATCTCCGTTTTTACAATCGTTTGTCTTACCTAGACATCGCCGACATTACGGGTCTGAGCTATCAATCTGTCCGCAACTACGGGGCAAAGGCCATTCAGTTTTTGCGAAGTAATTGGAAAAAAGTGTAAGTCCTATTAGCAGTTCAAGAGCGCAATATTCCGTCAAATCTCCTGCTCGAAAAGTCAAAGCTACGCTTAAAAAACTTTATGCACTTCATGTACTGTATTTACTTTATGTTAAAGAAAAGTGTACTAAATAGCCTAGAATATTAATTTCTCTCAAAAAAAGAGAGTACAAAAAAGAATAAAAGCCGTCTTACTAGCGATAACCCCTAATTTTCAGCGGACAATAGTAGAAAAAACGACGAATTATTTCATGGAAAACGAGCAATTCCAAACAGTGGAAGACTTACTCCAAAGCGATACTTTTTTGGAGTGGCATTACGAGCAAAAGCATCTCGATTTTTGGAAATCATGGTTAGCCAATCGACCCGACCGCCTAGCATTAGTCGAATCAGCTCAATCTTTTTTGAAAAAAATGACTTGGGATAAAGTACAAGTAAGTGAGGCGGAAGTGACAGCCGAACTACGCAAAGTTTGGCGGCAAATTGAGCAAAAGGAGTCTGCTAAAAAATCGGTCTTCTCCAATCGACGAACTTTGTTGAAGATAGCCGCTACCTTCTTATTACTGGTGGTTGGTTCTCGGGTGGTGCAACAATTCTTCGGTTCCGATTCGGTGGTTTACACTACTTCATTTGGGGAAACCCAAACCATCACTTTACCCGACCAATCGACCGTCATGTTACAAGCTAATTCCATTTTGACCGTACCTAAAAATTGGTCAGACCATCCAATTCGTCAAGTAACGCTCGAAGGACAAGCCTATTTTGAAGTAACCAAAACCGTTGACACTAAATTCGAAGTAAGTACCCCCGATTTTACCGTGGAAGTATTGGGTACGACTTTCGACGTGGTACACCGCCCCAATCAACGCCGAATTGTTTTGCAGGAAGGAAAAGTAAGGCTCAATTGCCCTAATCAGCCGAGCATGGATTTAGTTCCGAATGAAATGATTAACTATTCTGCAAAAGACCAACAATATCAAAAAACCGTGGTAAATGCCCGAGCGATTACGGCTTGGACGCAGCAACAATTAGTCCTTGACAATACGCCGCTTAGCGCACTTTTGCAGATGTTGACGGACCACTACGGTTTAGAAGTGACGGTTAATTCCAAGGTCAATCAATCGGTTCAACGTACTTCGGTGGGGGCAATTCGTATTACTACGCCCGAAGAACTTATTGGTGTTTTGGAAGCGAGTTATGAGGTCAAAGTAGAATGGTCGGGAATGACGGTTTTTGTAAGGGGGTGAGGGGATAAGATAATAAGGAGATGAGATAATGAGGGATTTAGGGGATGAGATTGGCGTATTTACAAAAGATATGGCACGCAGAAAACGCAAAGTTCGTAGCCGTTTTACACTGAATGCTCTGCGGACTCTGCTATCTGTGTGTGATATTCAATAAAAGCTCATCAAAGCGAAAATAGAAGACTTGCTGTCGGCATAGACAGACTCAATGGAAAAACGAACTGGCTTGTGAATAGTCAACGATGAACTACGCTAAACATGAGACAAAAAAGGAAAAACGGTAAACTTTGGCTACGGCTCTGGGGAGTGGCGAGCGCAGTTTTTCTATGTTTTTCAATCATTCATGGGCAAAGTGTTCTTAAAGAATTTGCAGCTTCGCCAAAAGTTACGGAAATCGCCGTTTTGGACATTTTGCAACAGCTACAAAAGCAGTCCTCTTTTACTTTTATTTTTGACGAAAAGGTGCTAGCGGACAAAACTTTCGAGTTAGACGCCGCAAGTCAACAAGCGTTTAATCAATTTTTATTAAAAGAAATTAGTCGCCAAACGGACTTACAGTTTACTGCTATCTCCCCTAATACTTTTGTCGTGAAGCGACGAAAAAGAGCAAACGTGAGCCTCAAGGGAAAGGTGATGGATAAATTGGGGCATCCAATGGTGGGTGCGAACATTACTTTGATTGGAGAAGCAACGGGGGACATCACAGAGTCGGATGGCAGCTTTGCCTTAACCTTACCGATTGGCACCTACGAAGTGTACGTTAGTTACGTGGGGTTTGAACCCATTAAGCGAACGATTGTGGTGGATGGCTTCGAGGACATTACGACTAATTTTCGGTTCAAAAAGCATTTAAAACTGGAAGAAATTTTGGTGGTAGGAAATCGGTTCTTACCCAAAACTTTACAAGAAACGGCCGTTCCCGTCGATGTGGTCCGTAAAGAACGTTTACAGACAGCTAATCAAGCCAGTATCAGCCAAATTTTACAGTACGAAACGCCTTCCTTCCACTCAACGCATCAGACGATTAGCGACGGAACGGACCACGTGGACCCGATTTCCTTGAAGGGCTTGGGCCCCGACCAAGTATTGGTATTGGTCAACGGCAAACGGCGACATTTTTCTTCTTTGGTCAACGTCAATGGGACAGTGGGTCGAGGAAGCGTCGGCACCGATTTGAATTCGATTCCCGTAGCAGCTATTGAAAAGGTAGAGATTCTAAAAGATGGCGCAGCGGCTCTATACGGTTCGGACGCCATCGGTGGGGTCATTAACTTACAATTGAAAGAAGCCGTCGACGAAGGTCAAGTGCAGTTCAATTCGAGCATTACCGAAAAAGGGGACGGGGAGACGGTTAATTTGAGCGCACATTACGGCCTAAAAACTTTCGAAGAAGGGCATACCAATCTAACTTTTTATTTTCAAAATCGAGCAGCTACCAATCGGTCAGGTGATTATCAAGGTATCATTTTTGGCGACAGCCGAGACGATAATCCTCAATTGGTGCAAGATTTTTTCCACGAAGTTGGCTTGGGTGGAAGGAGAGTAATGCAGGCGGGTAGTGCGGCGCTGACCAATACGGGTTTGTACCTCAATATGAGTGCTCCGATTGGGCAGCAATTCAAGTTTTACAACCATAGTGGATTTAACTACCGCAATGGTCGAGCTACTGGATTTTACCGCTTTCCTTTTCAAAAAACCAAGCAATCGGGGCTATACCCAATAGGTTTTTTACCCGAAATCAATTCAACCATTTTTGATTTTTCTAGCGTTTCGGGCATCAAGGGTATTATCGGCAATTGGCAAATTGATGTCAGCAATAATTTGGGTCGAAATAGCTTTCGGTTCAATGTACACGAATCCAATAACGCTTCGTTGGGACTCAATTCTCCCACTTCGGCCGAGGCGGGTGGTTTTGCCTACTGGCAAAATTTGACCAACATTGACGTTACTCAAAAAGGGCTAGGAAGGCTACCAATTAGTGTAGCTTTCGGTACGGAATTTCGTCTGGAGCAGTATAACCAAAAAGCGGGTGAAGAGGTGAGTTGGGAGAACTATGGTGAAACAACGGAGGAAGGCTTCCCAAAAGAAACGGGCTTTCAAGTTTTTCGAGGATTCCGAGCCGAAAATGCGACCCGAAAGTTTAGAAATAATGTCAGTGTTTATGCCGACGTGGAAGGCGAAATTAGCCAAAAGTTATTGCTAGCTTTTGCCAGTCGATTGGAACGCTATTCGGACTTCGGCAGTCGATTGAGTTGGAAAACAGCTATTCGTTATCGAATGACGCCCAGTTTTTCGGTTCGTTCAACTTATAATACAGGATTTCGAGCCCCATCTCTACAGCAAAATTATTTTAGTAGCCATTCTTTACAATTCTTACCCGTCGGGGGAAATATTCAGTCCGTCCAAGTAGGCCACGAAAACCACGATAGTCCAATTGTACAGCGTTTGGGTATTCCCAACTTACAGCCCGAAATTTCTACCAATTTTAGCATTGGTTTTGCCACCAAATCGGAAACTAATTGGGACTTCACCTTAGATGCTTATCATATCCAAATTAACAATCGCATCGTACTGAGCGGGAATATTGCTCCAACCGCCGCAGACCCTTTACGAGACATTTTAAAATCTTCGGGCGTAGATAGGGTTCAATTTTTCACCAACGCTATTAATACTAAAACAACAGGAGTCGATGCTCGCCTAAATTACAGAAAAACCTTTACCAATGGTCAACTACGTTTCTTTGCTGGCCTGCACTTCAACCGAACCAAAGTGGAGCAACGGGGAAGTCCTTCTACCCTACTTTCCAATTACCAAGAAACCATTTTCTCAAGAGAAGAAGTCGCTCGATTAGAGCAGGGACAACCTGCCAGCAAATTGATTTTACGAGCCAATTATCAACAAAACCGATGGCATTTTTTACTTCGGAGCACTCGATTCGGTAGTGTTCAGTACATTCATCCGAACGATGCACAATCAGCCAATTGGATAATGAACGAATATACGGGACAAGTAGAAAGTAGAGACCAATTGTTTGCCGCAAAATGGGTAACGGACCTCAACGTTCGCTTCCATTTCACGAAAACATTCCACTTATCATTAGGTGCCAATAATATTTTTGACCTCTATCCCGACCAACATCGCCATTTTGCCAATACATATCAAGGGCTTTTGCCATACAGTCGGCGAGTGCAACAATTTGGGGTAGCGGGAAGATGGTGGAGCCTTCAAGCAACACTTAACATTTAAAACAAAAACGGCAGCCGTTCCCCGTCCAAAGCGAATGACTGCCTAAATTCAATAAATTCATTCACAAAATTAGTTCACGTATGCAAAACTTTTATCTGAAACTCGTCAAACCTCTGGCGTTATTTACCTTTTTGGCATTTTCTTTACCCTCATTTGCCCAAAAAGGGACCATTACAGGAAAAATTAGTGAAGCCGATGGCCCATTGATTGGCGCAACCGTACTAGTATTAGGCTCTTCCACGGGCGCCACGACTGACTTTGATGGAAATTATGAACTGTCGGTTGACGCAGGTACTTACAACATTGAAGCGTCCTACATCGGCTACTCTGCACGGCAACAATCAGTTACAGTTCCTGCGGGTGGCAATGTCACACTAGACTTTTTACTATCGCAGGGAATTCTTGTGGACGAAATCGTTGTCACGGGTACACGGGCTTCCAACCGAACGAATACGGATGCGGCGGTGCCAATTGACGTCATTAACGTCGAAAAACTATCCATTGCCGCACCTCAGACGAGTATCAACTCTTTACTACACAATACGACGCCTTCGTTCTCTTCGAATACACAGACGATTTCGGATGGAACCGACCACATCGACCCCGCTGCTTTGCGCGGACTTGGGCCCGACCAGGTGCTGGTTTTAATGAACGGTAAACGTCGGCACACATCTTCTTTGGTCAACGTCAACGGTACCTTCGGTCGGGGGAGCGTCGGTACGGATTTGAACGCCATTCCTGCCTCTGCGGTCAAAGCGATTGAAGTTCTGCGAGACGGTGCGGCGGCGCAGTACGGTTCGGATGCCATTGCGGGCGTTATCAACGTGCGACTGAGAGAAAGCGTCAATAAGCTAAATTTCAATTTAACAACGGGTGGCAACTTTACTAGTGAAATTGGCGCTTTTGAAGGCGAGCAAAAAAACGTAGATGGAGAGATTATCAATCTAGGCGTGAATTACGGATTACCCATTGGTCAAAGAGGTGGTTTTATCAACTTCACGGGCGAATTTGGCTTCAAAGGGTCAACGAATAGAATGTTAGAATTTCGAGGGGATATTTTTGATGCCTACAATGGCGTTGAACGGGTCGCACGTGCAGGCGGTGCCGATGTGGCCAATTTGACGTTGGCGGACGTACAGCAGTTTGCCCCCCAAGTTGGCTATTTTTCAAGCGATGACTTAGCAACCATTGCGGGTGCTAGTAGTCTGGCAGATATTAGTGGTGTCTTGGGGGCCGATGTGACCGAAGCCGAATTGAGTGCCAGAGGTTTGCAGCGCAGCGACTTTAATATGCGGGTCGGACAGTCTCGCCTCCGCGAAGGAAAGTTCTTTGCCAATATGGCTATCCCATTAGGAGACAATCTCGAATTTTACAGCTTTGGCGGTTTGGGCTATCGAGACGGTGAATCGGGCTGTTTTTATCGACTTCCAGGTCAAAATCGAACCACAACGGCCATTTATCCCAACGGTACGGTGCCTAGAATCAACTCCAATATTAATGATAAGTCCATCGCTACGGGTATTCGAGGCATGATTGGTAATTGGAATATTGACTTGAGTAATACTTTCGGTACGAACGAATTTTTATTCTATATGACCAATACGCACAACGCTACTTTAGGGGCAGGTTCTCCTACGGAGTTCAATTCGGGTGGCCACTCTTTTACGCAGAATACGGGCAACTTCGATGTTTCTCAGTACTTTGAGGGTACGAATATTAAGGGTATCAACGTGGCGTTCGGAGCAGAATACCGTTTTGAAAATTACAAAGTCATCCCCGGCACGCAATTGTCGCACGGAAATTACGACATCAACGGTGAGTTGGTGATGCCTACTACCCCTAATAGCTTATTAACAACGGATATCATTGGCCGAGGAAGACCCGCAGGAGCGCAGTGCTTTGCTGGATTTTTACCCACGAACGAAGTGGATGCCAACCGTTCCAGCGTTGCTGGTTACGTGGACGTAGAATTTGACCTTTCCGATGCCTTCTTGCTAAGTACCGCCTTACGCTATGAAAACTATTCCGACTTTGGTTCTACTTTTAACTACAAATTGGCTGCTCGCTACAAAGTAACCGACAATTTTAATCTACGAGGTGCTTTGAGTACTGGATTCCGAGCGCCTTCTCTACACCAAATTTTGTTTAGCCGAACTTCTACCATTTTTGTTACCGAAAACGGTGCAACGACCGCTCAAGAAGTAGGCGTTTTCAACAATAATTCCCGTCCCGCTAAATTGTTGGGTATTCCGCAATTGAAAGAAGAGACTTCGCAAAACTTTAGCTTAGGCTTTACTGCCAAATTTCCCGACGCAGGTTTACGACTAACCGTCGATGCGTACCAAGTCAACATCGACGACCGAGTCGTTTTGACGGGTCAATTCCGCCCCGGTGACGATGCTGAACTACAAATCTTATTCGACCAAGCGCAAGCTACTAGAGCAGCTTTTTTCGCCAACGCCATCGACACCGAATCAAGAGGGTTAGACGTCGTGGTTTCGCACCGTGCCAGAATCGGAGAGGGTACGTTGGACAATAACTTCGCCGCTACCTTTGCGCAAACGGAGCAAGTCGGAGACATCCAAGCATCGGATTTATTAAGAGAAAAGGGTTTGGTAAGCACCTACTTCAATGCAGAAGCGAGAATTTACTTAGAAGAAGCGGTCCCGATGACGAAGTTGACTCTAAGCCATATTTACACCGTTGGAAAGGCAAATTTCTATTTGCGAAACACCTTGTTTGGCTCAACGACGGAAGCTGCTAACGTCTGTGACCCCGAGAACAGAGACCCCAGTGTGGATTGTATTAATTCCGCCAGAGTTATCACTGATTTGAGTGTGGGCTATCAATTTGCAAAAAATTTGAGCGTTACCATCGGCGCAAATAACTTATTGGACCTCTATCCCGACGTGGTTGACCCATCTTTTCAATCTAGCGGTCGATTTTTATATTCTCGACGGTCGCCCCAATTTAGCTTTGGCGGTCGGCATTTATTTGGTCGATTGGTGTTTACGTTGGAGTAAAACGGAAAGGATTATTTAAAAAAATGAAAAATGATTAGTAAATGTTACCATCTTCTAGTTTAAACATTTATTTTTCAGCACTTTATGGAGTCTGACTTCTGACAGATTTATCGGTCTGACCTCTGACTTCTCATTTGTCCCTGTTAACCCTAAATAGCAGTTCTATTTTAAAAAACAGTGCTGATAACACTGTTAGATTCTCTCTTGGAGGAGGTTTCCAGCTTTGGGAGCCTCCTTTTTTTGAGAGAAACCCCACAAAATTAGCTACATTAGCAGTTCAAAACTACACAAAATGGCTAAAGAATCGACCAAAAAGCAAGAAGATTCCGTTAAGGAGGGGAATCCTAGGTCGATTAAAGCAAGTTTATAAAAATAAAAGCGAACTCTATCGGTACCAAAAGCAGTTGATAATCTTATCAAGACTTCGCAAATTTGAAGAAAAAGCTACTAAAATCGTTTATGATATGCCAATAACTTATGATGTAGAAACGGATTATCTGTATAAAAAGGGAAAAGAGAAGGGAATGGAGCAAGGAATGGAAAAAGGGGAAACTAAAGGGATAGACCAGCAAGCCACAGTGACGGTGCTGAATCTAATTTTAAAAACGGATTTCGATACGGTTCAAATAGCAAAATTGGCAGCAGTATCTCGCTCGTTTGTCAAAAAATGGGAAAAGGCGCTCGCTACTGTCCAGGCAACAATGATATGGAAGAGTTTTGGCGTCCTTAAAGAGGGTAGTGCTAAAACGAAAGAGCGGGCTACTCAATTGGCCATTGCCCTAATCAAAGTCACCACCTTATCTAATAAGGTCGTTAGTAAAGTTTGCGGTTTGTCCGAAAAAACGATACAAAAAATGAGGCTTCAAAATAAGGACAGAGGGTAACCACAACCACCCGAACAACCACTTTATTCTAAAGTAGATTTAGTGGGGGTTCTATGGATAGAGTATCTGTTCTATTCGTCCAAAACTTTCTCAGAAACTCGTCTGTACGCCGCTTCCAAATCACTCACCTTATCGGGAAACTCATCGGCCAAATTATTTAACTCTGCTGGGTCGGCTTGCATATCATACAACTCCCACGCTCCTCCGTTAAGGCGAACGATTTTATCGTTTCCTTTGCGGAACATTCTAAAAGCGTCCAAGCCCGAGATGAAAAACTCGGGTTCGGGGCGTTGCCGACCTTCAAAAATAGGGAATAAAGTTTGGCCGTGAAGGGACAGCGTTGGGTGGCCTTCAATGCTATCAGGGTAAGGGAGGTCCAATATTTCCAGAAAAGTTGGAAGGACATCAACTACATGACCCGGTTGTGCCGTAATGGTGTTAGGGGCAATACGGTTGGGCCAACAGGCAATAAACGGGGTGTGGCTACCGCCTTCGTGTCCACATTGCTTGTGCTGTCGAAACGGAGTATTGCTAAGATTCGACCACGAAGTACGCAGACTCCAATAGGAGTTATTTGGGCCGGGCGGCACGTCGGGAATTTTATTGACGTAAAAAGGACAAGAACCGTTATCCGACAGAAAAAGTATTAAGGTGTTATCTAATTGTTCTGCCTGTTCGAGTTTATGGAGCACCCGTCCAATATTTTGGTCCATTCTATCGACCATCGCCGCAAAAACGGCCATTTCTAAGTCCAACGAATCTCGCTGCGCTGCGGTCAAACTATCCCACGGGAAATAATCGGTATAGGCGGGCAGCAACGGTCCTCGCAATTGATTCAAGTTATTTTCGGGCGGACTCAATTGGGTGCCCGTTGGCAATACGCCTAGCGTCCGCATTTTATCGAATCGCGCTTGTCGCAATTGGTCCCAACCTTTCAAGTAGTTCTCTCGATACCTTTGAGTATCCTCGGAGCGGGCTTGTAATGGAAAATGCGGGGCGTGATAGGGTAAGTATAGGAAGAAAGGGTTTTCTTTTTGCAACGCCTTTTCCAACCACCCCAATGCATAATCCGTAATAAAATCCGTCTTATACATTGGCGCAATTTCGTGGGCAATAGCTTCGGGGGCTATCTCTTTTCCTTCCAAATAAAAAGGGCGTTCAAATTGACCGTCGGGAGGTAGAAAATACTCCGTCGTTGCCCAAAAATAAAACGAATGGTCAAAGACATTTTCCGCTCTACAGTAATCGGGCACCCACTTATCAAAATGCTCTTTCCCACTCATCATCGTAAAATAGCCCGCTTGCTTGGCCAATTGTGCTAAATGAACTGCCCCCTCGCCTCCTCGGTACAAGCCCGTTAGTAAAGACGACCGAGTTGGATTGCACTTTGCCATATTGTAAAACGTCTGAAAGCGTAGCCCCGCTTGCGCCAATCGGTCTATATTCGGCGTTTCGATTTCGCCGCCGTAGCAACCCAAGTCAGAAAACCCCAAATCATCGGCTACGATGAGGACGATGTTGGGCGGTTCTTTATCAGACTGACAAGAACTCCCTAAAATACTGCAAAGAAGAAACAGACACAAAAATCGCATGAGTGTAGTAATTTAAAGGAAGTTACTCCTCTCAATGTATTTTAGGAATTATTATCCCAACTAAAGCGCCCACCGCATAGCCCACCAACACATCCGTCGGAAAATGCTTTCCCGCTTTTACCCGCAACAACCCCGTCAGAGCAGGAATGGCAATCGAAGTACTCCAAACGTAGGGTTTCCATTGGCTATCGGGGTAATATTGGCTAAAAGTGGTGGCCGTGAAAAAATAAAAGGCAGCGGTAGTAGAAGTATGCCCCGAGAAAAAGGACTGACGACTATTGGCCGTTCTTCTGGTCGTCATTGGAAAATGGAATAGGTCATCGCTGTACATATAAGGTCTAGGACGGCGAGCGGTGCGTTTAGCCAAATTAGTTAATCCCCAATTCAGAAAAGTAGTTTGTAACATCATTACTCCTTGGGTACGACGAATATCGTCGGTTTTGGGCTGGTCAAGTAATAACACTAAGGGCGGAACAATCGAAGAAAACAAAAGGGCATCGGACCATTTTTTAGCTTTTTTGGAAGACTGCGTGGTTGCCCATTTGTCAAATTTGAACTTAAACTCCTTGGGTGTTTGGTACAAATTGACCAATTCGTCGTCGGATAGTTCGGGAAAATCATTCAAGAATAAAAAGCCAGTACCCGCCATGCCTGCGCCTGTTCCCAAAAGCACTATCTCTCTAGGCGTATTCAAAGAATACTGACCTATGGATAGCTTAGGCAAGAAATAAGTCAACCCCATAAAAAGGACTAGCACTGTTTTCCAAGACGCATTGGTGCTACAAAAGGACATACATTACATTTAAGTTGAAAAGAAGCAAAAAATAAGTACCAACTACTTAAGGGATTTGGAAAATAATAACCTGCGCATTTTACTGGCTCTTTTCCCTTTAGCTGCGTCAAAAATTTTGACCGTAGCCCAGCTATGCTAATCCCGAAATCTTTTCGGGATGCCTTGCTAAAAGAAAACCAGCCCGCCTGCGGCAGTCGGGCGGGAATAGCTCATTAAAATTTGCCTAGTTTATTAATTTCCAGACCCCTAAAAAAGAACACACCCGCTAAAATACAAGATATATACTTACAACTAAATTATCTAGTTTGGAAAAGGAAATTAAATACTTGTTTAGGTCGCTAAAAAAAGACAGCCGGAAGGTTGCGCAAAGCAACCAACCGGCTATGTCCTATTACCATCACCTATTTTACAACTTATTTCTCTTTTTTCTCAGTTGGTTTTAAGGAACAGTTAAAAAATAAATTTATCATTTCAAAAATTTTAACTTATTGATTGTCAATACTTTTAGATTTTGAACCAGCCCGCACAGCAGTCTGGCTGGTTTGTAATTTTAAATTTTACATTTTCCTAAAAGGTTCATTGCTCATTATCACTGTTGCTGGGCGTTTTT
>JBCCQK010000145.1:0-16148 GCA_039024375.1 Bacteroidota bacterium | reverse complement strand
TCAATGCGAACGGTGCGCTGCACCTTTGAGACCTATTTTTAGCAGCAGATGATACAAATATTATCGGTACTCCGTACCTTTTTGCCCTAAAGTAAACTTGTGGGGTGTCGTTAGACTTTGCCAGTATCTCCTGCTTTTCAAAAGCACAAAAGAAAGAGATACTGACAAAGCATCGCTTTCTTCTACGTCAAACCGTCCACCGTGTACCGATTAAACCATGCTAAATAATCTCATTCGTTTTTTCCTCGAAAATAAGTTAGTGGCTTATTTACTACTACTGCTATTTGTGGGCTGGGGCTTGGTATCCGCTCCTTTTGATTTTGGTATTAAAAATTTACCGCGCCATCCCGTAGCTGTGGATGCCATCCCCGACATTGGAGAAAACCAGCAAATTGTTTTTACCCAGTGGACGGGGCGTTCGCCGCAAGACGTGGAAGACCAGATTACCTATCCGTTGACGACCGCTTTGTTGGGGATTCCGGGCGTAAAAAGTGTGCGAAGTAATTCCATGTTTGGCTTTTCGAGTATTTACCTCATTTTCAACGACGATGTGGAATTTTATTGGAGCCGCAGTCGCATTTTGGAAAAACTCAATTCGCTGCCCGCCAATACCCTACCCGACGGTGTGCAACCTAGTTTAGGACCCGATGCAACTGCTCTAGGTCAAATTTTTTGGTACACTTTGGAGGGGCGAGACAAAGACGGCAACGTGACGGGCGGTTGGAATCCGCACGAACTCCGTTCTGTGCAAGATTTTTACGTGCGCTACGGTTTGTCCGCCGCCGAAGGCGTAGCGGAAGTGGCTTCCATTGGCGGATTTGTGAAAGAATACCAAGTGGATGTGGACCCCGAGGCGATGAAAGTGTACAATATTAATTTGGAGCAGGTGATGGCGGCCATCAAAGGCAGCAATATTGATGTGGGGGCGCAGACCATTGAAATCAATTTGGCGGAGTACTTCGTCCGAGGGTTGGGCTACGTGAAAAAGGTGGAAGACATTGAGCAAAGTGTCGTTACGGTCAAGCAAAACGTACCGATTCGAATTGGCGACATTGCTCGGGTAACGATTGCGCCCGCCAGTCGCCGAGGGATTCTGGACAAATCGGGAGCAGAAGCGGTTGGCGGTGTGGTGGTTGCTCGCTACGGTGCGAATCCCCTAGAAGTTATCCAAAATGTAAAGGCTAAAATTGCCGAATTAGCGCCCGGTTTACCCACCAAAACATTGCAAGATGGGACGGTTTCCCAAATATCCATTGTTCCTTTTTATGACCGCACCCAACTAATCAACGAAACGATTGGCACGCTGCAAGAGGCGATTACCCTGCAAATTTTAGTAACCATCATCGTTGTGATTTTGATGTTACTCAATTTAAAGTCATCGCTCTTGATTTCAGGAACGCTGCCCGTTGCGGTGTTGATGTGCTTTATTGCCATGAAATACGTGGGCGTGGATGCCAATATTGTGGCTTTATCAGGTATTGCGATTGCCATCGGAACAATGGTCGATATGGGCATAGTGTTATCCGAAAGCATGGTTAATAGAATTGAAAACGCACCGCCCGAAGAGCCACTTTTGGAAAGTATTTATGCAGCAACGGTGGAAGTAGCGGGCGCCGTTTTGACCGCCGTAGCCACAACGGTGATTTCGTTTTTGCCCGTTTTTACGATGGAAGCCGCCGAAGGAAAACTATTCAAACCTTTGGCTTACACCAAAACCTTTGCCTTAGTTGCCTCCATCATTGTGGCGATTACCCTAATTCCACCTTTGGCACATAGCCTTTTTTCCATCAAATCTAGTAGAAAGTGGGTAGCCGCAATTGGAAATGGACTGGCCATTATTATAGGGATAATCATTATTAAAATGCTGAATCCTTATTTAGGAAGTATCTTAGCCTTAGTCGGTTTGTTTGGTTTGTTTCAGCAATTGGTGACCAGTCCAAAGTTTAGTAGGTTACAAAAATTTAGTAGAACCACTACCCTATTTTCCAACATCGTTTACGCCCTCATTGTAGCGTGGTTACTCGCTACCGTTTGGATGCCTTTGGGGGTCAACAAAAGCAATTTCTCCAACTTCTTTTTTGTGGTGTTGTTGGCGGGGGGACTCATCGGGCTGTTCTATCTAGTCATTTATTTCTACGAAAATATCCTGCGCTTTTTACTGCGTTTTAAACTTCTGTTTTTGTTGCTAATCGGTTGTATCGTCTATCAAGGCTTCCTAGTTTATCAGCAAACGGGCGAGGAATTTATGCCTTCTTTGGACGAAGGGTCTTTCTTATTAATGCCTACTTCCATGCCCCATTCGGGCATGCAGGAAAACAGCAAAAATCTCCGCTTATTGGACATGGCCGTTACGGCGATTCCAGAGGTAGAAACGGTCGTGGGCAAAGCGGGACGGGTTAACAGTCCGCTCGACCCTGCCCCCATGTCGATGTACGAAAACGTGATTCTGTACAAATCGGAATATAAAACTGACGAAAATGGGCAGCGAATGCGCTTCGAATACGAAAATGGCGAGTACGTCCGAGACGAGGCGGGGGACTTGATTCCCGATACCAAGGGGCGCTACTACCGTCAGTGGCGAGACGACATCAAAAGCCCCGACGATATTTGGAACGAAATCGTGAAAGCGACCAAAATTCCCGGGGTGACTTCGGCGCCCAAATTGCAGCCCATTGAAACCCGCTTAGTGATGTTGCAAACGGGAATGCGGGCGCCGATGGGCATCAAAGTTCGGGGAACTGATTTGGCAACTATTGAAGCGTTTGGACTAGAACTAGAAAAATATTTGAAAGAAGTGGAAGGCGTGAAAGCGGCCGCCGTTTTTGCCGACCGAATTGTGGGTAAACCCTATTTGTTGATGGACATTGACCGAGCAGCCATTAGTCGCTACGGCTTGACCATTGAAAAAGTGCAGCAATACATCCAAACCGCCGTGGGCGGAATGACGATGACCACGACCGTCGAAGGTCGAGAACGCTACGCCATTCGGGTTCGCTACCCTAGAGAACTCCGTAACGACCCCGAAGTGCTAAAACGCATTTATTTACCGACCGCTACGGGGCAACCCATTCCACTGGGTGATTTGGTGACGATTCGCTACGAACAGGGACCACAAGCCATTAAAAGTGAGGACGGCTTTTTGATTGGTTACGTACTTTTTGACAAAGAGAAAGGCTATTCGGAAGTGGAAGTCGTCCGTAATGCCCAAAGCTACTTAGCGGAACAAATTAGCAACGGCCGTTTGGAAGTGCCAGTGGGTATTAATTATCGCTTTGCGGGCAATTACGAACAACAGATACGCGCCAGTCAACGCCTGAGTATTGTGGTGCCGATTGCCTTGGCGATTATCTTCTTGATTCTCTATTTTCAGTTTAAGTCGGTGGCCATTTCCACGATGGTCTTTACGGGCGTTTTCATTGCCTTTGCGGGTGGATTTATCATGATTGGGCTGTACGATACGGATTGGTTTCTAAATTTTGAACTCTTTGGGACGAATATGCGGGACCTTTTCCAAATTCGCACCATCAATTTGAGCGTGGCGGTGTGGGTCGGTTTTCTCGCCTTGTTTGGCATTGCGACGGACGATGGGGTGCTGGTAGCTACTTTTTTACAGGACAGTTTTAAACGGAACCAACCCGATTCGATTGTGGGGATTCGGGAAGCGGTTGTGGAGGGTGGTTTGCGTCGGGTGCGCCCTGCAATGATGACGACGGCGACGACTATTTTGGCTTTACTGCCCGTTTTGACGGCTACGGGACGGGGGGCGGATATTATGTTGCCGATGGCGATTCCTTCTTTCGGGGGAATGGTGTTGCAGGTGGTGACGATGTTTACGGTGCCGGTTTTGTATGCGTTGTGGCAAGAGTGGTCTCACCGGCTGAATAAAATTATTTGATAGGAAGGATTCTAACTCTTGATTTAATATCGTCAATGGTTAGTAATGCTCCATTTTCCAAAGTTGTTTGAAATTGCTGGATAACTTTTACTAATCTCGGACTCAACGTCGCTGGCATAATATCGTGACTCCGAACTTGAATAACGCTTGGGGCATCAGCGTTGGTTGCTGCCAAGATAGCTCCGAAATCAAGGTCATGGGTGAAGACAATATAATTATTTTCTTTCGCCCATTTCATTATCAAGGTATCTGGCGCGCCAACAGTTGACCAATGTTTTGCTGTCCATCCCTCTTTTTCAAGGTAAGCAACCCAAGAAGGGGACAGGTTCATATCGATGATAAATTTCATTAAGCAGCGATTGGAACTTCTATTTCTTCGGAACGCCAAGCAGCGTACAATAAAGATTCGGTAATATCTTCTTTTTCCAAATAAGGATAAGCAGATAATATCATTTCAAAAGTATATCCCGATGCAATGAGTCCAATGATGGTTCCAACGGTTACCCGCATTCCTCGAATGCAAGGTTTGCCTCCCATTACAGTTGAATTAAAAGTTATTCTAGTCAATTTTTTCATATAGTTGAATTACTTATTGTGTAAATCATTAAAACAAAAATAGGGTTTATGCTCCATTTTATCAAAATTATTATATCGACTTTAGTCGTTCTATTCTTTTCAATAGAACTTGTCGGACAGTCATTGCCCGAATTAGTCCAACAGTCTTACAATACTAATCTAGACCTAAAAATCCTAGAAAAAGAATACCTCGCAGCCTTAGAAAAAGCACCCCAAATCAGTCAACTACCCGACCCCGAAGTAAGTGTTGCCCTATTCCCCTTCCCTATCGAGACCAGATTAGGTCCACAAATTTTTCGGGTCGGTGCCACGCAAATGCTACCGTGGAAAGGAAAACTGAATAGCCAAAAAGAGTTAGAGTTGGCAAAAGCCAAAGCCTTGTACGAACGGATTTCTGCCCGTCAGCTAGACTTGCAATTCCAAATCAAACAAGCGTGGTATCAACTTTACGAAATCGAGCAAAGTCAGGTCATTGTTCGCCGTAATTTGAACTTACTGGAGGCGTTGTCTAAAACGGCTTTAGCTAAAGTGGAAAGCGGCAAAGCGACGGGTGCCGATGTATTACGAGTTCAATTGAAACAAGAGGAACTACAACAGGAATTAGCTATTTTGGAAACAGCCAAAGCCAAGCCTACCACTACAATTAACCAATTATTGAACCGAAGTTTAAACACCCCAATTACGATTGAAAGCAAATTAGATTTTGCACAAATACCTTACAACCTAGATACGCTGATTGCTACTATTCAAGCCAATCACCCGACCATTCGAATGTTTACCCTGCAACAAGAGGTAGCCCAAAAAGCGATGGATTTGAATCGTTTGGATAGCAAGCCCGACTTTGGTGTGGGCTTCGATTATATTATGACCAATAAGTTGGAAAATGCCGTTTTTGAAAATAATGGACGAGATGTGATTATTCCGAGAGTAAGCGTAAAAATCCCACTTTACAAACAAAAATATGCTGCCAAAGAACGGGAAGAGCAATTGAAAATGGAGGCCTTGGAGATTAAAAAGGAGAACGTAGTAGAACAGTTTAGGGCGATTATAGATAAAGCAAACACTGATTACGAAATGGCTCGATTGAAAACTGATTTATACAACCGACAAATCGTCTTGACCCAATCTGCTATTACCATCTTGGAGTCGGAATACAGCGCAAAAGGCGACAAATTTGACGAATTACTTCAATTGGAAAAGGCCTTAATTGATTACGATTTAAAAATGTTGCGAGCGATTGTCCAGAGTCATCAAGCAAAAAATCAAATTGAACGATTCACCCTATTTGAATAGGTGGTTTATTCACCTGCATTACAATCATCCAAAAAGTCTTTCAATAGTTTTCATATCTTCTTCGACTTCCTGTTCACTTAAGTGAATAGAAATCTTGCGGGTAGCAAGTGCCTTTTGAAACTGAAAACGATGGATTTTTGCAAACTTGGCAGCTTTGCCTAACGACAAAACTTCACGCGCATACAAAGAGACCGCAATCTCTAAAATAAGTTCTTCTTCGGACAATCCAGAGGACTTGATAATACTATCAGATATAGTCAGTGTCATTGAGTTCAATTTTTATCGATAAATGGAGAAGGCCAATTATTCTAATCCAAAAATAACTAAAATTATGAATACTTATAAAATAATTGCCATTGTCACATTTTCTTTAGCTATAGGCTTAGGAGCGGGCTACTTTTTATTTAGTAAAAATGATGTCTCTCAGGACAAACACAACCATGCAAACACTAATCACCAATCACCAATCACCAATCACCAATCACAAGAATGGATTTGCTCCATGCACCCCCAAGTCCGACAAAACGAAGCTGGATTATGCCCAATTTGCGAAATGGATTTAATCCTTGCGGAAAGTAACGAATCGAATGACCCGCTGGTGTTGCAAATGACCGAGGATGCTGTCAAAATGTCCAACATTGAGACGACCGTAGTAGGGCAAAAGACCGAGCAAGCCAATAAAACCACTCAATTGACGGGTAAAGTGCAAGCGGACGAACGACTTGCCTCTAGTCAGGTAACCCACGTACCAGGACGAATTGAAAAATTATACGTCAGCTTTACGGGAGAAAAGGTCAACAAAGGGCAGCAATTGGCCGATATTTATTCCCCCGAATTAATCACAGCGCAACGTGAATTATTAGAGGCGTTAAAATTACAGACAGTTAATCCCAAATTAGTAGACGCTGCTAGGTCCAAACTTCGATATTGGAAAATCAAAGACGACCTAATCGAGCAGATTGAAAAAAGTGGAGAAATTCAAGAGGTTTTTCCGCTTTTTGCCGAAGCATCGGGCATCGTTACAGAGCGAAAAGTAGCCGTAGGAAATCACTTAAACCAAGGGGAACCGCTTTTTAGCTTGATGAACTTGCAGAAAGTATGGGTTATTTTTGACGCTTACGAGGAAGACCTCGCTAACATTAAAATGGGTGATAAAATAGTATTTACAGCGGCTGCCATTCCTAATAAAACGTTCAAGGCAAAAGTAACTTTTATTGACCCCTTAATTCATCCAACCACTAGAACGGTAGCCGTAAGAACAGAAGTTAGTAACGCCAATGGCTTGCTAAAACCCGAAATGTTCGTCGATGGCATTTTACAACATCGAGCCGTTTCCAAACAACAACTCACCGTTCCAAAATCTGCGGTACTGTGGACGGGCAAACGGTCAGTCGTTTACACCAAAGTACCCGATAGGGATATTCCTTCTTTCAAATTTCGAGAAGTAGAGTTAGGCGAGGCAATTGGTGATAGTTATCAAGTGGTGAGTGGTTTGGAAAGCGGCGAAGAAGTGGTGACTTACGGGAGTTTTACCATCGACGCGGCGGCACAATTAAACAACCAAGCAAGCATGATGAATAAAAATGTGAAACCAAAGAAACCCGAACAAATTGGCGTTCCCAATTTTCAAGCAGAAACCTCTACGCTGTTTAAAGAGCAACTCAACGACTTGGCCAATGCCTACTTTCAACTCAAAGATGCTTTAGTGGCGACCGATGCGGCGACTGCGGCCACCGCAGCCGAAAAAGTAGTCGTCCAACTAGAAAAAGTCGATGGGCGTTTAGTCAAAGAAGAAGCCCATATTTACTGGATGGAACAACTCAATGCCCTACAAGCGCACAGTACTAAAATTACCAAAATGAACAACGTGGAGGCCCAGCGAAAGCAATTTGGCTTTTTATCGGATGCGTTGATTAAAGTGATTGAAGCCTTTGGAACTGCTGGTGAGACCTTATATGTTCAATATTGCCCAATGGCTTTCGACGACGAAGGGGCCGATTGGCTAGCTACCGAAGAACAGATTCAAAATCCTTATTTTGGAGATAAAATGATGCGTTGTGGATGGGTAAAGAAGGAGTTATCAGACCAAATCGAATAGATTATTGACCCCCAAAGTTCGGTCAACGTTGAACGCTTCGGCGTATTCCATCCCAGCGGGGCGACCAAAGGTTCGAGCGACGGCACGCAAATAAGCTTGAAAATCTGCGCCCGAAATCGGCGTACTCAATTCCTTATCTTCTTGGTCGGCTATAAAAAATTGGGATTTGAAGGCTAGGACTAATTCAAATTTCTTATCAATATGGTCTGCTATATCGACCACAAAATCGGGAACCAACGCACGGTCTTGAATGTAATGGTACAAAGCTTTAGGACGCCAGCGGTCCTGCGGATTTCCGTTACTATCTTTAGTAGGTATTTTGACCAACCCCGAATAAAAACAGGCATCAGCTACCAATTTGGCGGCTCGCCCGTGGTCGGGATGTCGGTCGGTGATGGAATTGGCGAGAATAATATCGGGCTGCGCTTCCCGAATAACGGGAATAATTTTAAGGATATTTTCTTTCGAATATTCGAAAAAACCGTCGGCCATTCCGAGGTTTTTGCGAAATGTAGCGCCCATCAATTTAGCAGAATCGGCTGCCTCTTCCAATCGCAACGGCCCACTTCCTCTTGTTCCCAATTCGCCCGCCGTCAAATCTAACAATCCAACGGTTTTGCCCATTGCAATGTGTTTCAATAACGTTCCACTACAAGCTAATTCTATGTCATCGGGATGGACGCCAATCGCTAAAATATCCACTTTCATGTTTAATGTTTGTTGTTGGTTATTCGTTACTAGTTATTTGTTATTCGTGTGTTATACAAACAACGAATAACAAATAACTAGTAACAAAACTACTCTTCCAATAATTTATCAATGGCCTTTTTGACCTTACTGGCATTGGGCTTCGTGATAGAATAGTAGAAATCTACCACTTGCCCTTTTTTATCAATTAAGTACTTGTGGAAGTTCCACTTGGGCGTAGAATTGACCTTTCCATTTTCCGATTTATTGCTCAAAAACTGGTACAATTCGCTTTGCTTGCTGCCTTTGACGTGCATTTTGTCAAAAATCGGAAAAGAAGTTTTAAAATTCAACTCACAGAAATCTTGAATTTCGGAGCCGTCCAGAGGTTCTTGTCCCGCAAAATCGTTCGAGGGAAACGCTAACACTTCCACTCCTTGGTCTTTATACTCTTGGTAAAGCGCTTCCATTTCCTTTAGTTGGGGCGTAAAGCCACACTGCGTTGCCGTATTGACCACCAATAACACTTTTCCTTTGTATTTTTCTAGGTCAACTTCATTCCCCTCTAGGTCTTTGACAGAATATTCGTGAATGCTTTTCATAATTATTTAAACTATTTTTACTTATCAAATGCTACCATTTTATAAAATAAATAGCAGTTGAAACTAGCCTATTTCCAAAATAAAAATATCCACTAAATAACTGTTCTGAATCAAAAAAGTTTTAAGCTTTGTTGGGGAACTTGTCAAAAATTAGGTCTAAACCGTTTTCTGAACGCTGTCAATAGGTTTGATACTTTTAGATTTTCAATTCTACATTTTACATTTTGACTTTTCTTAGTAATTTGCGGCGATTTTTTAGAAAATTCCAATTTTCAAAACCTCTGGAATGTTACTACTCAAGCAAGTTACAATTCTTGACGCTACTTCTAAATGGCACCAAAAAGTTGCTGATATATTGATTGAAGATGGCAAAATCGCCGCTATCGAGAAGGCCATTACCAGCAAAAAAGCGAAAGTGGTAGCAGCGGAAGGCTTACACGCCTCTATCGGTTGGCTAGACATTGGCGCACAAATAGGCGAACCGGGTTTTGAACATCGGGAAGATTTAGATTCTGTTACCCAAGCCGCAGCGAGTGGGGGGTTCACGGCTTTGGCCCCTTTTCCGAATACCAATCCAGCGATTCACTCCAAATCGGAAGTTTATTTTCTAAAGAATCGTGCACAATTGGTTGATTTCTTTCCTATCGGTGCCTTGTCCAGAGATTGTGCGGGAGTCGATTTGGCCGAATTGTACGATATGGCCGCAGCGGGCGCCGTTGCTTTTTCGGACGGTCAATTGTCCATCGGTTCGGCGGGGCTTTTAAAAAGAGGTTTACAATACCTAAAAGGCATTAACGGTCTGCTCATTAACCACCCGAATGATACTTCTTTGAGCAAAAGCGGACAATTGCACGAAGGGAAAATCAGCACGCAACTAGGGATGAAGGGGATTCCCGCTTTGGCGGAGACGCTCATGTTGAAAAGAGACCTTGATTTACTAGCGTATGCCGACTCTCGGCTGCACATACATAATATTTCTACCGCCGAATCCGTCGATTTGATTAGAGCGGCTAAATCAAAAGGACTACGCATCACCGCTTCCGTTTCGGTATTTAATTTGATTTACAATCACGAACAGCTAACTACTTTTGATAGCAATTACAAAGTGATGCCTCCACTACGTGAAAAGTCGGATTGCCAAGCCTTACTTGCTGGTTTGCAAGACGGTACAATTGATGCGATTAATTCCAATCATATTCCGCTGGAAATAGAAGCTAAGAAGTTAGAATTTGTCTATGCTGATTTTGGTACAATCGGCCTATCTACCGTTTTTCCATTATTACAAACCGACCTTTCGGACATCCTTTCGTTGGAAAAAATCATTCACTTACTCGCCGTACAATCCAGAAAAGTTTTAGGACTTCCGATTACTAGTCTGACCGTGGACGAAAAAGCGAACTTAACGCTTTTTCAACCTAACCAATACTGGACGTTTACCGAAAATAATATTTATTCCAAATCGGCCAATACGCCATTGATTGGTACAACTTTTAGGGGAAAAGTTTTAGGAATTATAAATGGAGAATTTCATAATCTGTCTTAAAGCAATACAACAATTCAAAGGGTGCAATCGGTTGTATAAAAAGGTAGGTCAAGAAATCACCGCTTCTTCCGCCGCCGCTTCACGGCTTTTTCCCACTCGATGCCAATGAGTTCTTCCAAAGAAATTTTAGCTTTATTGACGGCTGCTTGGGCAACTGCTCGGGCCTCTTTAGCGCCTTGGTAACTAGCAGAAGCGGCGTTATAGTCCTTAAAATCGACTTTATCTTCTTGAAATTGATTGGAAACAAGGTTAAAGACATTTTCGACTTCTTGCTCGGCCTGTGTTTTATACTTTAAAATTTCTACGGCCAATTCGTAGTCTTCGTAACGCCGAAGGACTTCGGCACGGACGTTTAGCTTGGCTTGTTGCTCTTCGTATTCGGCAATTTTTATTTCTGCGTCCGCAATTTTGAGTTGGGCGGGACGAGTAGCAATAGCTGCTAGGTTAAAAGTTACGCCTAGGTTGTATCGAGGAAAGAACAAGTTATTGGTTTCCGCCGAACGGACTAAATTTCCCTCGTTTAAGTTGAAGGAAGCATTGGCGTCCAATAAGTCCCACCAAGTAATATTCTTCTTTTTGGCCGCAATTGCTAGCCGCTCTTTTAGAATGGCATTTTCGGGACTATTGTACCACGCCCATTGCACCAACTGCGCTTCGAAAGTTCTAGGGGTCTGTCCTTCTGGAGGTACGACCCGACTAAAATCCATGGGTTGTTGGGCAACCGCCAAATGGCCGAATAGTAAAAAAAGAGGGATAAGTAAGTATCTTTCCAATGTGGCGGTATCTGATTGATGAAATGGTAGTACGTCTTGAAGCGGAAAATTAGGGGATTCTACTCCATTGGTCAACAAAAACTCAATGCTGGATTGACCAAAACTATCATTTTAACCATTCAACTTTTGTGCCGAATCAATTGGAGCTACGGCAAGGTCAGCTTCCGCTTCGAAATCCTTCAATCGAACAATAATGGCGAGACATATGTAAAAGTGAATACTAGTTGGTAATTGCACAATAGCTTCTTGTACGTAACTGGCCAAAATGAGCATAAACATCATACAAGTGAGCGCCAGATAAATAATCTTAATTTGCTCATTTTTAGACCTCAGATAATATTTAATCCCCATTCTCACAATCATGTAAAGCAGCCAACAATATATCAAGTATCCAACCCAACCTAGTTCAACGGCTACTCGGACGTAGCCGCTGTCGGGCGGGAAGGATGCCAAAAAGGTATCGGGCGAAAAGCGCTGCCCCCACTCCCCCACACTTCCGAGTCCTGCCCCGAACGGATGTGACTGGATAAAGGGTTTAATCTTTTTTTGGTTTTCAAAACGCACGCCCATTGTGTCCCCACTTCGGTCGGGCATAAAAGCCGACTGAATTCGAAATAGCACAGCATTACCCGTTGATTTAAATACCAATCCGACACCTAAAATACCACAGATGCCCATCACAATGATGACATTTCGCTTGAGACTCAACATGGTAAAAACGGCAAAACCAAAAGGGACCAAAACGACGGGCGTCCGCGACCCCGCATAGGCAATGGCCAATAGCATACAGACTCCTGCCGTTCCTAATACAGCTTTTTGCCAAATTTTAAATTTCCCAATCAGCAAAATAAAGCACATCACGGACATGTAGGACATATAAATTCCGTAGTTCGTAGGGTCAGAGAAGAAGGAAAAAACCCGCATTCTCGACCACTGAAATATCAATTGGAAACGAGCGGGGTCGGCGTACAACCACGCTAGTTCGAAATCTGCAAACCCGATAAATTCCTGCTTCATCCCGTACAACGCCGACACAAACGCTAGACCTAACATAAATTTAAAAATCGTGATAATTCGTTTATAGCTGTTTAAAGCGTAACAAGCAATGAAGTACAACAAAATCAACAGCGCCATACTTCGAACAGTATAAGCCCAGGCTAATCGAGAAGCGGCGACAGGATTTATCACTTGAATTAAGTTATAGAATACCCAAACGACGATAGGCAACGAAATGGGATTCTTGGCAAAAGTCAAATCTCGTTCTTGCAACTGCTTCATTATCACTCCTAATGCTAATACCACTAATAGTAAATCGAGCGAAAGTCCATAGGGCAAATTGACAATTTTGGATAAAAAAGAAACCAAAATAGACATAACCAAGATGACGTATAGTCCTAAGTACAAATTAAAAATAGCCCCAAATACTAAGAAGATACCCAACGTCACTACTAACAAACCAGCCCCGCCTAGAAACCCTAGTTTGCCCACCACCAAAGCCACAAAAACGGACAAAAACGTCAATATCACTACGCCCAATAGCGTATCCAATTTTTCCATCAAAAAATGATGCTTTAGCCACCTTTTTATTGCTCGTCCCATTTATTTTATGAATGATAATTGATGGGTGATGAATGATAATAATGTCTTCGCCAAATAAATCATAAATGATAAGTGATGGATAGGGTTTTATTTAAAAAAAACCTGTCCTAATTAATAATTCGGTGCAGTAAAATTTTACGAATTGTTATTATTGGTTATCTGTTACTAGTTTAGACCTTGATAGACAGTACCCACAAATTGTAAATAATGTTTACTGAGCAAAACTTACTGATTCATCTGTGCCAGCTTGAAATTTAAATTACTGACTTTCACCACTTTTAAATTTTGAATTTTACATTTTGAATTTTAGATTTCACTAAGTATTCGCCAAATTAGTTCCGTTGATGTATCGAATCACTCGGTTAATACTCGCTTTGGCCAGACTTCCCTCCTCCAATAATCGACGGTCACTCGTCCAAACCCGTCCTTGATTTTTAATCAATTCGATGGCGCCGTAGGCTTTGTAAAGGCTTTGCGCCAACCAACCGTCTTCGCTTCGTTGGTTGTGGAAGGCCAATTTATCTGGGTCGTAGCCACCAACGGCTAGAGCTTGCTCTTTGCGGAAGCCTGTGTTGAAGCCAATGGCATTAATGCACAAATCGACGCCTTTGCGGCGGTCGAACATCAATTCGCCTCCAAACTCGTGGACGGCTAAGCCCAACCGATTGATACTTTTACTCGGAATGAAAGAATAGCGACCATACACTACCGCTACTTCTGGTCGATGTAAAAGGGTTTGTACAAAGGCGTTTCCCCAATCACTCGGATAGATGCTGTCCGCATCCGCACTTAAAATGATTTTGCCTTTTGCCGTTTCTAAACCTAGCTGCCGTGCGTAAGTTCGTCCCTGAACGGGTTGGAAGATAGAAGTAACGCCACAGCGGTCTAGGATTTCTTGCGTTCGGTCGGAAGAATTGTTATTGACTACGAGCAACTCGGTTGGTACTTGAGGAACTATTTCCGAAAACGAAGACAGCGTACTCAATAGATTTTCTTCTTCGTTGTAGGCGGGAACTACAATGGAAGCAACGGGATTAACCACGTTAAATCGAGCAATTCCCTGTCGAATTTTGTCAATTTGCGCTTCCGAAACTGAGTCGTATGCCCGAAAAGCAAAAAAATGGCGCTTTACCCATTCTGGTGTCGAAAATCTATTCATCATTGGTGTAGTTTTAATTAGTAGCCATGAAGAAATCCGTAAAATTTGAAAGATTATGTATGGGGCTAAAAAATAGCTGGGGAATCGTTATTCGTTATTTATTACTAGTTTAGACGTTGACTGTCGCTCAGTGAACACCTATTGAATCACACGAATAACGTTCGCATACTTTTGGCTTGATAGAAACCACTCATAAAATATGGGCTAAATTTCTCCACTTTTTTAAAAGAAAACTATCTTTAGAAAGAAGGCCATGAGCAACAGAATGGCGAAGGCGTTCCCAATAAATTCGATAAATTGGTCTTTGGGCGTCAGTGGTTGATTGTTCATTAGTTAGTGTTTGTAGTTGCTTATTTTTCATCATCCCTTATTCACACTACTGTTTTTTGGACAACAGCTTACCCGTATGGGGAGGGGATGCTTTACTTGATGTTGACTTGGACAACGGATTTAGACGTTGACTTTATTTATCATTCATCGTTCATCATTCATATACCTTCCGTTCCAACACAATCCATTCCGACACATCTCTCACATCTCGCTTCAAATGTTGCTCAATTTCTTTGAGCGAGTAGTTTTGTAAAAAAGCATTTTGCTCGTATTGGTAGTTCAACTGACTCGGTACGGAGGTCATTTTAAACTGGAATTCAACAGTTTCCGCTAATCGTTCTTTTTGGGCTTCGGGCCAATGGAAATCAAAGGCTAAAACTACATCCGTCCCCGATGGAATTTCTTCTGGGGCGGCGACTAGTTTTTTGGCCAAAGAACTGTTGGTTATCAATAGGGCGTTCGCTGCTATTTCGTTCAAATTCAGTGGTTTGTCTTCCAACCTCTCTCGTGCGTTTACAGTTGCCTTTGGAAATAATTTGGCCAGTCCTTTTCCAAAAAAATCACTTTGCTTTCCGTTGTAATAGATGTACTGATAGGACCGATTGGTCAATCGGTAAAGAATCGCTTGCAGTTCTTCTTGGTACAAACCTGACAATTGCAACGGCATTTGCTGCGCTTCGTAATCTTGGTCAACCGCTAGTTGAATACCTTCGAAGGGACCCGCTTTCACCGTACCATTCTTTAGTAAATCGGCGACCATTTTCCCATGTTTTAGGTAGCCTTTTTGATGAACGGGCAACGCTCGATAGACTTTTTCTTTAGCTACTTTTTTAAGGTGCTCCAAGCGATAGGAAAAGGGCCGCTTTCCCCAAGAGTAGCCCCAATGATGAATAGTGTGCGTATCGTCTTTCACACAATCAAGGCTGAACTTTTCGGTGATGTGGTAAGGATAGAAATACTCTTTGGGAAACAACTCCACTCCGCCAACATTTTGCCGACCGTATTGGTGCATACCCGCCTCTTTTAATAATCGGGTCACCAAATAAGGGGAGGAATCCAACGCCGAGTCCCGTCCGTCGAAGTGTTGCAAATAAAAATCCATGCACTTTTCTACGAAAGGGTGTCGCTTCTCTGCTCCGAATATGGCATTATTGACAACTATAGCTTTATCGTCTTTTTCGCCCAATTCCAACCCTAAAAAGCTACCATATTGTCGGAACGGTTCTAAAGATTTCAATACTTCCATGTCGGTATCCATATAAATTCCCCCATGATGATACAGCGCATAAATCCGCACAAAATTGGCCAAATTCGCCCACTTCTTATATTTTAAAGCCGCCTGTAAATAGGGCAAGTGCATAGGGCTGTTCGCTTCGTTCCAAAGTCGAATCTCGTAGTCGGGCATCAAGCGTTTCCAGCCGTCGATGTACCCTTGGTAATCATCGGGAATGGGCTTCGTGCCAAACCAGCAATAATGTATAATTTTTGGTATCAAAATGGATGTTGATTTCGAGATGTCAGAGGTCAGACCGCTTCGCTGTCAGACCATTTCATTGTCAGAATGGTCTCAACTCTGAGAGAAAAATTTATTTT
>JBCCQK010000144.1:0-16174 GCA_039024375.1 Bacteroidota bacterium | reverse complement strand
GTCCAGGCGATGCCAATGCCCAAGAACACATTTACAGCATTGCTACCCGTTACGTTGCCCACGGATGCATCCGCAGTTTTGTCCCCGACGGCAGCGACCTTACTAGCGAATGTGTCAGGGACGCTGGTACCCAGTGCAACGAAAGATATAGCGGTAACTGAGTCCTTGAGGCCGACAGTGCAGCCAAAGTGAGAGGCAAGATCACCAATAAAGGCAGTTAACAGACCAATTCCTGCGATTGACACGACAAAGCAAGCCCAACCCCCGGCTATGTTAGTAGGCGGAATGAATGCGAAAAGAATTTTCCAGAATAACGTTAGGAAATGCATAACGTAATCCATGCAACTTGGCAGGCTCTCTTCTTCGCTCTCTTCCCCCTCTTCTCCGTCATCATCTCCTCCAGCACTGACTGACAACGCTTCGATGAATTGCTCCGTCCACGATGATGTGCTCAATAGCTCACCCATATTTGTTTTCTTCAGCAATCGATCAACCGCTCCGGTGAACTCTTTGCTCTCAGTGATGACAACTTTGCAACGTGTGATAGCACCCAGTTTGGGTCGACCCTGAGTCGCGATTAATTCATCTTCTGTCATCTTGCTCTCATCTTTTGTGAAATCATCTTCATAAATTATAGTTCCATGAGAGCTTCTCCTCGCTATTTGACGAGGATTTCCGATTTCGACATAGAAATACTCCATCTTTTCATACTCTTCGTCGTCAATGATTTTGACACTTATAGTCGCAAAGGTTTGATCATTGGTAAAATCAAGCTCACCAAAATTATCCTCAAAATCGACCCCACCCCCTTTGGCGGTCCCATCAATAGTGAGGAAAGGCACGTGGATATTGCCTCGGGCTCCGGAATGCCGGGCAACTTTGATCTTCACTTCACCGCAGTTTTCTGGACAGTTGACCTCTTCTTGTTCAAAGCAGAACACACCACAATGGTCATCATCCAAAATTGTGATAAAAGCTTCACTTGTGCGTCCCAATCGACAGTCCAATGAGTTGTCATTTTTGCTTTTGTCATCATCAGGAGACTTGGTATTTCTCACATTGGACAACTTAACGCTAAAATGTTCATCTTCTTCAAAAACATCGTCATCCACAATATGAAGGGTAATCTCTTTAGATGTTTCATTGGGTTTGAACACCAGGGTGCCGGCTGCGTAATGAAAGTCGGATCCTTGATTGGCTGTTCCATCAATTGTTTCAAAATCAACATAGCTATAGAAGTTGATGTTCTCGCCAACTCGCACAACGGATATTTCAAAAGACCCCACGTTCTCCATCACTGTGTAATGATCAGGATCGAAAACAATTTTGGTGAAGTCTTCCTCTTCCTCAATTGTTGATGTCTCTTTCTCGTGAGATTTTTTTTCCAAGTTTTTCTTCAGCACATTTCCACCTCCTGTCATTTTTCTTGTAGCAGCGATTCTATAGTAAGCTCGACTCTTATGTTGAGACTGGACCACTTCGTAAGCAGCCATCTGTTCCAATTTATCCATGTCTAAATCTGGATGCTGTTCCTTCAGCTCAGCTAGTTTCTTCATGAAGTCCCTTTTATGTTGCTCACTTGCACTCAAGTCAGCCAGGTTCATTTTGGATCCTTTGAATCCAACTTGAGTTGTACTTCCCGCCATATCATGATTAGAGAGCAGGGTAAAACAACGTGTTACAAGAACAATATAACAATACAACCATATAGCCATTATTTCAGTTATACATTCAAATTTAGTTTATTAATACCCTTTTTACACAACCCCTATCCTTCCTTAAAAGGATACCACTTATGGTTGTTTTAGCAATTAAGGATAGAGGATATTTTTAGAGAATATCCTCTATCATTGCTCGTATAAAAGTGTACGGCAGTGAAATAAAGTTACGCCAAAAATAAAAAAATTAGCGTACCCATTTCGGTAAGTCTTATTTAAAACCAAAATAAGTTATAAAAATGTAAGAAATAGGAGCATAAATTTTTATTTTTAGGTTTTAAAACCTAATTTTATCAAAAAATTAAAAACCTCTAAATAGATAAAAAGCCAATGCAATTATTTAAAGGAATCCATACGGACAAGTTATACGGCAGTGTACGCTTATGGAAAGAAATCTGTCAAAGTTGCGCTCGAAGAGTCAATACTACGCTCGAAAAAAAACTTTATGCACTTTATGCACTGTGTTTACTTTGTGGTAAAAAAGAGTGTGGAATAGCCACTAAAAGAAGTAAGTTAAAAAACATTAAACATGGAAACCATCCTTCTACAGAAAGAAAACGGAGTTGCGACTATCACCTTAAATCGCCCCGATGCGGCCAACGGGCTCAACTTAAAAATGGCACAAGAATTATACGATGCCAGCAACGAATTAGACCAAGATAACGAAATTAGAGCTGTCATACTGACCGCCAATGGAAAACTCTTTTCAGCGGGAGGCGACTTGAAATACATGGCACAAAACGGTAAAGAGCTTGGGGTCGCTTTGAAAAAAATGGCGACTACCGCCCATAATGCCATTGCGCAATTTGCTCGGATGAATAAGCCGCTAATTGTGGGGGTAAACGGTACAGCGGCGGGTATCGGATTCAGCTTGGCAATGATTGGAGACTTGGTTATTGCTGCCGAATCTGCCAAATTTACGATGGCCTATACCGCCGCAGGTCTAAGTCCCGATGGCGGTTCTACTTATCTTTTACCTCGACTCATTGGCATTCGTAAAACGACCGAATTGATGCTGACGAATCGCCGACTTTCGGCAGCAGAAGCTTTGGATTGGGGATTATTAAACCAGGTAGTAACTGACGACCAACTGGCCACGACTGTGCAAAAATTAGCCACTCAATTAGCAAATGGCCCTACGCCCGCCTTCGGAAGTGTCAAAAAATTATTGTTATCCACTTTTCACAACAGCTTGGAGACCCAGATGGAATTGGAAGGAAGGGCGATAGTAGCCAATGCAACCTCTCCTCACGGTACAGAGGGTATTCATGCTTTTTTGGAAAAACGAAAACCGAAGTTTTAAGATTACAATAATATGGTGAAAAGTGTGGGTTGAGTACTTTCTGAAGGATTAGCACAACTCGGAGAGTCGTGTTACTTTTGACCATCCACCGTAACACGACTCTCCGAGTTGTGCTACACTATCTAATCTAGCTTGAAGTATCTTTAATCAGTAAGCTTTCTGCCTGTTCATTTTTCTCGTACAAATTATGAATAATCAACACCAACAACCCAAAAAGTACCGCACTAAGAATCAGCGCATTATTAATCAGCCCTTTCGACAAAAAGGAAATTTTTATCAAAATGGTGGAAATAACAAAGCCAGAGTTTCGGATAATTTTATGAAACTTATCCGAGTAGTAAAAAGAGGATAGTAATAGCAATACGTCAACTACAATAAGAATGGTAAAAAATTCATCGTAAAACACATTATTGATTTTTTTGAACTCCATAATGCCATCGTGGTAATCTTGGTAGGTGACGTAGCCCCAATGCAGGAAAGTATAGCTCCCCAAGATGACCAAAACAGGAACGAGGATGGTTGCCAAGGCCTTCTTGAGTTGTACAAATCGCATAATATCCTTCCCTTTTTTATCCACTTTCTCGATGGATTTATACTGCTTCTTTTTGATATTTTTATAAAAAAGAAAAATAAAAAAGAATAGCAGCAAAGAGGTGAACACATCAAAGGTAAATTGCAGGTCATTTTGATTTTGAAACCAATCGGATTCCAGTTCTAAATAGGCAATATCTTTGAAGATGCGTCGAATGACAATTAGGGTAATAATTTCGTATTGTTTGCCGATGTAAATGGTAATCGACTTCGGTAGAAAATACAACAAAAGATATACCTCGTAAATCAGAATAAACGAAAAGGGCGTATAAATAGCGGCAATCGGGTTCACAAAAAACTTTTCTTCCAAATTGAGCCCTCCTTGACTATTGATAAAAATAACGAGCAAATGAATCAAATAACTTACGATGGCGATGGTTAAGATGACCTTTTCCGTCCCTTCTTTGGTATGTTCAGAGAGGAATCGGCGGTAGCTTTTTTCGACGATGGCGGAGAATAACATTGGTAAGGTTTGTTTTTTCCGACCTAACTAGTGGTCGGTCAAGCTTTTTCTACACCTATACCAACAGGAAAACTTCGATTATGTTAGGGGAGAGTTGGAAAAAGTGTTCTTACCGAGGTTCTTACGGACTAAACTGCCTCGACCGAAATCTGAAAATCACCTAGGATGGTTTTTAACTCCTCCATAAACTGGCTTTTCATATATTGATACTGATGCAGCATAGAAGAGTCGGAATTTTCTGTGCGGAGGTTTATCATTTAGTTCAATTTATCTATTTACTCCAAAATATCAGAAAGGCTTACTATTCTATCATTTACTACATTCAAGTTGCTCATCATTTTAATCTTACAGGTTTTAGAATAAATTCTGTGGTTGCTTTGCGGAGCTACTCACGTTACGCCGAGATTTAAAGCAAAATTATCCAGACCATAAAAAGAATTCCGGTGAGAACGAAAAAGCCGATAGTTTTGCCAATTAACTGCTTACCAATTTCTTGCTTTATAGATTCTTCAAACCAGTCTTCATTTCCTTCCTCGTCGGGTTCTTCGGTAGTCTTTTCTAACATATCCTCAACACTTCCTTCAAAATCAGTTAATTCTTTTAAAGGTCGCATCGTTTTTTCTAGCATTTCCTGTGTCCAAGGAGCATGTTTCGAGAGCCCAGTTAAGGGGCTTATCAAAAGCCAGTACCATTAATCCACCGATAAACTGCCAAATCCATGTAATAAATCCAGCTATCCAAAATAGCCCAAGGGTAATTTTTAATCCTTTTACTGCCCAAGCCGTTCCTATTAGTAATCCAATGCCACAAATTAGAAGTAGTAGCCACATTATACTTAATAGCACCGTTTTTAGTCCATTTTCCTTCCAATAGTTTTTAGTCAATAAGTCCATTTGACGTAGTTGGTACATAGCTCTAACTGTCAGAAAGAAAGCACCTACGGAAACTAGGATTAAAAGGAGGGCTAAAATAGTTGTTTTCAAGATGCTAATTTTTTGTTTGTAGGATAAACAAATATGGGAAGTACAAAAGTTCCTTTGGGTAGTTTGCTTTAATGCTACAACAACGGCATCAACAACTCCAAAGCCTCATTAATAGCTGCGTTACAATATTTGACCCCTCGACTATGCCCCAAACGAACAATCGCCAAATTTTCTGAAGGACTAATAATCACCCGTTGACCGCCACCGCCGTTCATAAAGAAGGCATCTTTGGCGACTTTGAATCCTCCCGTATTGTTTAACCAAAATAGTCCGCCGTAAACGGGTGGCTTCCAACCTGGAGCAGGGGTACTAACAAATTGGGTGTATCCCTCGGGCAGTAATCGCTCGCCGTTCCACATTCCATCGTTGAGGTATAATTGGGCAATGCGTCCCCAATTTCTGGCTGTACCGTAGTCAAAACCCGTGATGATAAAATTACCGTTGATGTCTGTTTCTAAAATCTGCTTGCGGATACCAATTTTATCAAACAGCAGTTCTTGTGGGTAGAGTAGGGGATTCTTCCCTTCTTTTTTGGCAATATCTCCCATAATGGAGGCTAAAATTAAGGGGTCGCAATTGCGATAGCGGCCCGTACTGCCCGGCACAAATTCCAAAGGTCGATTGACCGAAAATTCGACCGCATCAATGGCCTCGCCGTAAGGATAGGTGTGTGGCAACAACGGAATATAAGTTTTCAAGTCGGGGTCCCTTGGTCCAGCAAATCGCAAACCACCACTCATATTTAGTAGGTGGCGAATCGTAATGTCTCCTCTCGGGTCACCTTCTTGCTGCCACGCCTCAATGGGGGCTTTTTGGTCTAAGGTCAAATGTCCTTCTTGAATCAAACGACCCGTAAGCGTGGACATTAAACTTTTACCCATCGACCAGCTCTCCAACTGCGTGTTTTTGTCCGCTCCTTGCCCGTATTTTTCAATGATGATTTGCCCATCTTTGATGACTAAAAAAGCGGCGGTCAAGGCACTATCCTTGAAAGCAGCGGCAACTGCTTCGTCAAATTTGGGATGGTTGTACAATTCATTATCGGCGGGAATATTATCCCCCATGGGAAAATCCAAAGTAGTAGCATCGGGCAAGGCAGACTTCACCGCTACGGGCGTAAAATTAATGGGCGCTTTCCCGTCAATGACACAGCCTTGGTCGCCATAGTAGGTGGCACTTCTACTGACTACTCCTTCAATAAAAACAGTAGCACGTTTGGCCGTTTCGTCAATGACGTATTCCACCTTTCTAGTTTCCTTGGGCGCACCTACATCCATCTGACTGTTGAGTACTACTTCGTCCATCGCTCGATTAGAAACAAAAACGCCCGAGCATAGTACTTTAGCAAAGCTCCCCAAAGATAAATAGGTCAAATCGCCCTTCACTTTGGGCGTATCTTCCCAAGATTGGTAATCTAACGATTTTTGTACGGGGTCGGTGACGGGTTCGGTCGTTTGACAATTGACAAATAAGCAAGTTAGCATCAGGAAAAATAGAAACCGAAATGGCTGCATGGAACGAAAATTTAGTTGTGGTGATAAGGCAAGATAGCGAAATACAATTTAGGCTATCGGTCCACGGTTAAGGGTAAACGGTTCACGGTCGGAACAAAATGAACTGAAAACCAATAAATTGTAATTAACTCACTTTCAATTATTTCGATGTGTTAAGTCTCCAGACTTGATACGAATATCCGCAGGTCTCCAGACCTGCATTGAGCACTTACTTCAATTTAGTTGAAGAGACTGATTTACAAATAGTTAGTTGAAGCTAAAGTTAATAAAAATTAGTAAAATTTATAATAATTAGTTCCTACTTTTTTCTATCTTCGATAATCGTTGACGGTATTAAAGCATATATAATGAAGCAACTTATTTTATCCTTTTTATTATTACTCGCAAATGGTCTAGCAGGTCAAAATCCATTAGATTTTTCGGGATTAGCCCAACAAATAGATTCTATTCGTCGAGCGGATAACGTACCTGGAGTCCAGATAGTCGTCACCAATCAAGATAGCATTTTATGGAGGGGAAATTTTGGCTACGCCGATTTGGAAAAGGAGCGACCCATTACGGACGAAACCATGTTGCGTATTGGCTCGGTGAGCAAAAGTTTTACGGCGATGAGTGTCATGCAGTTGGTGGAACAAGGAAAATTGAAGTTAACGGATAAAGTACGAGAAGTAGCCTCCGAATTGCCTTTTAGTAATCCTTGGGCGGAAACAGACCCCATCACAGTCGCCCATTTGCTAGAACACACCACGGGATTCGACGATATGCGAATGGTGGAATACGCAACGAGCGGGGAAGGCATGTCCACTTTGGAAGGAATGGAGTTTTATCCCAACTCTAAAACTAGTCGCTGGCGACCGGGCACACATACCTCCTACTGCAATAGTGGCCCGCCCATGGCGGCGTATATCGTTGAAAAAATCACGGGGCAGACCATAGAAGCATATGTCCAAGCTAATATTTTTGAGCCACTGGGAATGCTTAACGCTACCTATTTTAAAAACGATTACGTCAATCAACATTTAGCCAAAGGCTACACGGGACCCGACAATAACGAAACAGATTACTGGCACCTTATCGGTCGAGCCTCGGGGGCAATTAATGCGACGGGAACCGAGATGGCCAAGTATGTACAACTACTACTAAAAAGAGGGCAGCAGAACGATTCTACCTCCATCATCACCCCCGAAAGTCTCACCAGAATGGAGACGCCTAAAACACCTTTGGCCGCTAAACGAGGAGAACAAAACGGCTACGGGCTCAATTTGGCCTGTTCGGATTATCGAGGCGTACGGGTCTGCGGACATAATGGCGGAATGGAAGGTTTTTTGACCAATATGCGCTACATTCCCGAAAAAAATATTGGCTACATTTTGATGATTAACAAGAGAAGTGGGCTTGGTGCATTAGCAGAAGCAACGCTTAATTTTTTGATTGACCCCGATAATCAATGGGAAGTACCGAATACTCCCCCGAAGGAGTTTAATACTGATTTTTTGAGCTACTACCGAACTGCTACTTCTCGTAACGAATTTCTGCGATTTTTAGAATGGTTTTTAAACGTAGCTTGGATTGAGCAAAAAAATGATACACTATATTTTCAATCTTTACTAGGCGAACCCGACCAATTGTCTGTTGCTAATGACTTTACCTTAAATCGACATTTGTCCAATGGAAAAGTGACCCCTTTGGTTTTGTCTGCGGACGCGGAAGGGCGAACCATATTGCAAAGTACCGCTACTTTGGAGAACTTTTACAAAACGTCCAAAACAGCAGTGTATGGATTTTTTGCCCTATCGGGAATAACCATCTTAGTCATGCTGTCTTTTTTGCTCTATCCTTTCTTTTGGCTTCTTCGCCGCTTCCTTACCAAAAAGCGAGAGTTTAAACGATTTTATTGGTGGCCTATTTCGGCGAGTGTTGCTTTTTTAACTACGCTGATTGCTATATTACGAGGGCTAGAATCTCCCGATATTCTTACTATTTTGGGCAATCCAACGCCTATTTCGATGACTATTTTTGTGGGGTCTTTGGCTTTTAGTGTGCTGGCGCTCTTAACCTTTTTTAATGGCTTTTTTATTTGGAAAAAAGACTTGCCGAGACGGACTAGCGTTTACTATTTACTAGGCGCTTTGTCCATTATTTTTGTATTTGGATATTTTTATTACTTTGGAGCTTTGGGGATTCGGACATGGGCTTAATACTTGTTATTTTTCGGTTGCTCCATTCAAACATCCGAATGTCGATGCGCCTCCCCCGGTTGGTCAATCGTCATAAATTCTAATTCCGCATCTTGGAGTAAGCCCAATAATTCCCCTACTTCATTCGTAGAGAAAAGAAAGTGCATATCTCGAACGGGGGTATTGAAGAAAATTTGTCGGCGGTCTCGGTTGTCCACCCATTCCAAATGGTGCATATAACATTCGGCTACGGTCTCTTTAAAGCTTTCAAACTCTTTGGGTGGAAAACAGAGTACAACGTTGTTGTAGATAATTTGAAAAGTTTGACAATCACTACACCATTGAATAATGCAATGGGGTCTTTGGACGAGAGTGATATAGGAGCAGGATGATTGGTGCATTTTATTCTTATTTAGACTAAATATAAACAGTACAAAAATAGAAACTACAAACGCATTTTGAAATACCTAATTTTTGGGAATAGCAAGCTACCATTATTAGGTAGGGGAGTACCTATACTTAGGTAGCCGAATGAGCAAATTTTTAGTGGAAAATAAAAAAGCATAGCGGGAATTGGTTAAGACTAAAACATTGTGCTAATTTAACATCCAATTGCATCCATCCATTTCGACGAACGAGAAAACTATTTTCAAACTATACCCACTAGCATACTATGAGTGAACTATCAATTGACACCATCATTAAAAAGCGAAAAACGGAAGGCATTTTAGCCGCTCCGAATAGTCCTTGGACTTGTCAAAGTAAACTAGGTGATTTTAGACCAACGATTGAAGCATTGCTAGATTTAGCAGTAATGGCTCCTTACCACAAGCCTTGCGCCGAACATCATCAGCAGACTTTAGCATCTTCCGTCCCTTGGCGGTTTTACGTTTTGGATGCCATGAACTGCCGATGGTTATTAGATTATATCAAAAAGGAAAATATTCCGTCGGGTAAAATTGCCAATATGCTGGCAGCAGCTGATGCGCTTTTTTTGGTAACTTGGTTACCCGACCAGACGGAATCGCTCGTTGCAAAGGACGAGTTATCGGAGGTGCTACCATTTGAAGGTACACTAAGAAATATGGAACACATTGCGGCAGCATCCTGCGCTATTCAAAACGTGCTGATTGGGGCAACGGCGAGAAACATTCCCAACTACTGGTCAACGGGCGGTCAACTGCGAAAATTTCAGTTGCGACAATATTTACAGATTCCCTTAACCGAAATTTTACTAGGTGCGGTCTTTCTATTTCCTACCGACAGTAAGAACCGAACCGAACAAGTTAAGCCGGGAAAGATGCGGCAAAAGGGTAAAGAAAAGGCTACTTGGTCAAAATGGGTACAATTAAAATCGCCCAGTGCGGTTAGTAGTAAATAGTAACACGGTCTAGATATTCTACAAGCTATTGATATTTAATCCGTTACCAACGTAGCTGTCGGTCAATTATTTTGCTGCATTAATGCTTAGTAACGATAAAAAAAAAGACATACAACTACCTAGTGTTAGGTATATAACAGGCCTTATACATGCTGCTTGTTTTTAGACTAATTTTAAATTAGCCAACTGCTTAAACCTTCTTTGCAGAGGTTAGGTTTAGTATTGAGAAATAGGATTTGGTTTGTCCAAATTGATTGTTATTTGTTAACGTTAAACTACACCTCATTATGATTTCCGCAAAAATGGAAAAGGCGCTCAACGAGCAAATACAGCTAGAGGCACACGCCTCGTTTTTATATTTATCAATGGCATCGTGGTGCGACAAAGAAGGATTGGAAGGTTCGGCAAAGTTCATGCACCGTCAATCTGCCGAAGAAAGAGAGCACATGCTCAAAATTTTTGAATACCTTAGCGAAGTGGACGGGCATGCGCATGTACCCGCTATCCACGCTGTTCCACACGAATTCGAGTCTGTTCAAGCCATGTTTAAAGAGGTATATGCCCACGAAAAGAAGGTGACTGCCTCCATCAACAGATTGATGAATATTGCTAAGAAGGAGAACGATTATACCACCGATAATTTCCTACAATGGTATGTCATGGAGCAACGCGAAGAAGAAAATCAGATGCGTACGCTACTTGACAAAATAAAGTTAATTGGCGAAGGCCCGATGACTTTGTACTACATTGATAAGGAAGTAGCGATGCTGAACGAAGAAGAAATGGCCGAGGAAGAAGAGGAAGTGGCAATGGCTTAATGTTCTAGGATAACGGTTTTGTAAACAAAGTATACCGCTGAAATTTAGAACCCTCAACTACCACAAAGTAGTTGAGGGTTCTGTGTTTTGGGGCATTACGGTAAAAATGTCTTGTTGCAGAAAAAGTTGACCATTACCCGAAATGGTAAGGAATACCGTTTTAGCCACATTGCTGATTTTTATCCGTTGGTCGTTAACCTTTTCTACTTTTACCTTTTCGTCCAATACGATTGGCTCTACGATTCGGGGGCAAATCGGGTATTGGTTTAGAATACCAAATCCTCGACGACGAGCGACATCCCGACGCTAAACAAGAGGTGGTAGGCAATCGCACCTTAACGAATTTGTACGATTTAATCCCTTCGGAAAAATTGCCTAAGCGTTATCAGCGAAAAATTGGGGATTGGAATCGAGGGCGCATCATCGTTCACCCGAATAATGTGGTACAATACTGGCTCAACGGCTTCAAGGTTTTAGAAGCATTAAAATTAGAAATTTATAAAAAAGTTACTACCTTACGTATCAGATATATTTTAAAATATCCGATACGTAAATCATAGAACTTTACAAAAAAATAATATGACGACTAGAAGAAGTTTTCTAAAAAAAAGCACCGTAGCGGGACTTTCTGCCCTCACCATGCCCGCTGCCAGCTATGCTAGAATTTTGGGGGCCAATGACCGCATCAACATAGCTTTCATGGGCTTGGGGCGTAGAGTACCTGGTTATTTCGACAGTCTAAAGAAAAAGCATAATAGCCACCTCTTGTATTTGTGTGATGTCAAAAAAAGTCAAGTAGCCAAGACCCAAAATAGACTAAAAGCAATCATTGACTATCAGCCAAAAGTGCAAGAAGATATTCGAGTAATTTTGGAAAACAAAGACTTAGATGCCGTCTTTGTGGCAACGCCAGACCATTGGCACGCCCACGCCACTTGCATGGCCCTGGATGCGGGCAAACATGTGTACGTAGAAAAACCTTGTGCCCACAACCCAAAAGAGGGAGAGATAATGGTAGCTCGACAAGCCACTACGGGAAAAATGGTACAAATGGGCAACCAGCAAAGGTCAGCCCCACATACCATCGAAATCATTAAAGCCATTCACGAGGGCGCTATTGGCAAACCCTACAAAGCCATCGCCTTTTACAGTAACGGCCGTGGGAAAGTACCCCATCAAGTAAAGCAAGCCCCACCTTCCGATTTGAACTGGGCCTTGTTTCAAGGACCTGCGCCCATACAAGATTATTTTCACGATATTTGGAATTACAATTGGCATTGGTACGGTTGGAAATGGGGAACGGCCGAGTCGGGTAATAATGCGATTCACGAACTAGACATCGCACGCTGGGCATTACAGGTAGATTACCCCGACCACGTGAGCGTCAACGCTAGCAAAAAACACTTTAAAGACGATGGCTGGGAGATGTATGATAGCATGTACGCCACCTATACGTACGGCGAAGACAAAGAAATTCACTGGGACGGCAATAGTCGAAATGGGTATAATACCTACGGTGCAGGTCGAGGAACGCTGATTTACGGTACCGAAGGCTCGGTTTTTGTTAATCGGGCGCAGTACAAACTATTTGATAGAGGGGGAAAATTGATAAAAGAAAGTCAAAAGACCAACGAAACGGGAGTTGCTTTGGGTGGAGCGGGAAATATGTCCACCCAACATATCAACAATTTTTACGAGAGCATTCGTGGAAAGGCTACCTTGAATGCGCCCATCAAGGACGGTGCTATGAGTAATCATTTGGCGCTACTAGCGAATATCTCCTACCGCATTGGCGCAGGTTTCGAGGTCGATAGTCGGACGGGAAATGCCTATAATAAAGCGGCAATGCAGTTATGGAGTAGAACTTACGAAATGGGATGGGAACTTGAGTAGGTTAATTACAATTGATACGCTCTCTTTTTCTTTCATCTAGAGCTTTACCTTTTGTAGTTTCTTAGAAACTGTTCTAATATTTCCATACTTTTTTGGGGTGCGGCTACGTTCGCTGGATAATCGTAATAACAAAACATTTGAGGTTGTTGTTTGAATAATTCCGCTAATTCTGTCTCCACTTTACTTGTCTGTTCGGAAGTGTAATTTTGGTGGTTAAAAAAAGGTTTCAAAAAATCAATCCATTACCCTTGTAAAGCCTTCGGGACTATTAGGCAAAGTAAAATTAATAATCATCCATTTATGCCGCTCTTTGTCCTTTTAAGAAACTTAAAAAGTGCTTCCATAATTCATTATGCAAAAACTTTTAAAATTCCTTAAAAGAAAAAATAGCTGGCCTAACTGACTAATTATTTTCTTTACTTTGCCTTAGGCTATGGGGCTAGTTCAAGAAACATTTTTTTTCTGGTAGTATCGACTAATGACTAAAAAAAGTAATCCGCAGACCAACCAAGCAGGTAAGGTTAAAAAAGAAAGGAAAATATCTTGGGACATCGATAAAGTATAAAACAATCCAAAGCTAATTCCCCATGCCAGCAACACTGCCCAATTGAAAGAAATACCCGATTGCGCCGCATAATTTTTGACTACTTGGAAACGGTGAGCAAAAAAATGTTCAAAGACAACAATCGCTCCAATGGGCGCAAGAATGAACCCGTACAGGGCGACAAAACCTAGTAGTTGCATAGCAAAAGCGGGGAAAAGACCCGCTACGGTGGCAACTGTTCCCGCCAGAATTGTGACCCAAAAGGTGGAGGCTTTGGGTAAAATGGCTTGAAAAGCTAAACCCGCACGGTAAATCGTCGGATTGGCGGTCGTCCATCCCGCCAAAACGACGGCAATGATGCCAAAAATACCGATGGCGTTATAGGCTAATGGTCCTGGGGCCACGGGTGGCGCCTCTCCATTCATTAAAAACGTTTGCGCCTCGGGTGTCTTTAAATAAACGGCGTAGAGTAGGGCGGCGGCAATCCACGCCACATAATGTCCAACGTACATTCCAGCCGCCGTCATCCAGCCCGCACTGGCTTTTTTGGCAAATCGAAAAACGGATAGGTCAGACATTCCGATGTGCATGGCCGCATTGGCAAACCAAGACCACAATACCACGTGCCAAAAAGTGTACTTAATTTGCCCTGGAAAAGGGTCGCTCCCTTCCCCCCAAATCGTCCAAAAATCGGCAAAACTGCTGACTTCCAGTTGACCCAAAGCAACAATACCGCAAGTTAAAAAAGCCAACACAATGACGGGCGACATCCAATTGGCTACCTTGGAAACGGTTGAATAGCCTTTGGCGGCAATTATCGAAATGACCGCTCCAACTCCCATCACAATTAAGACCCAAGTCGGGCCATTAGGGGTTGTGTCCGACAATTTGGGCATCTCCATGTTAAAAGGAATACCCACCGCCGTAGCAGAAACGGTTATCATCGCTCCCGCCAGAAAACAAAATAATACGCCATTGGCAAGGTTATAGATGGTCACCAAATGCTTGCCGCAAATTTTTTCTAGCTGATAATAGAGCGTTAATCGTCGTTTGACGGCAATTTCGGCGGTCAAATACCGCCACGATAGAACAGCTAATAAATTGCCCACTAATAAACCTACGAGTAAGTCAAAGGCACTAACCCCTGCGGTCAAAAACAATGGCCCAATCATAAATTCCGTACCCGCAGCGTGTTCGCCGGCGTACATTCCTAAAAAGCTCTTCCAGCCTTTTAGTTTGGATTGGGGGACGGGCTGGCGTTCGTATTCTTCGGATTGGGTGGGTTGGTTATCGCTCATTTTATTCGTTTTTACGAGGTACTCAAAATCAGAAATCGTATATCAAGAATCAGAAATCATATATCCACTATATCAGATTTATGATATATGATGTGCGATATATGAATTTTAGATTTTTTGCCCCCTAATCAAATGCCGAGGCAAATCCGCCACCCGTTCACAGCCCAACTGCTCCATAATCTGCTGAAATTGAATTTTTAAAATGGACATCGTGTGGTGGCCTCCTTGTTTGCCGAGTGCCGCCACGCCGTACATAAACGACCGCCCCAAAAAGGCAAAAGCGGCTCCAGAGGCTAAGGTTCGAGCTATATCGGGTCCCGACCGAATCCCACTATCCATCATCACAGTGATTTGGTCGCCGTATTTGGCGGCAATGGAGGTTAATGGTTTAATGGTGGCTTGTCCGGCGTCCAATTGGCGACCGCCGTGATTAGAGACAATTACGCCGTCCAAACCTAGGCGAATCGCCTCTTCTACGTCCGCCTCGTTCGCCACGCCTTTTAACACCAATTTACCGTTCCATTTATCTCGAATGGGCTTGATTTTTTCGGCGTTCATTCGCCCCGTAAAGGTTTTATTCATAAAAAGACCTAAGTGGCGCAAGCTCATACCTTTGGGAATGTAGGGTTTGAGCGTCTTAAATTCGGGTTGTCCCGCCAGCAAAGTGTTAATTGCCCAGTTGGGACTGCCCACAATTTGTAGCATATTGGATACCGTCATCTTAGGAGGAATCGCCAAACCATTTTTAATCTCTTTCGCTCGATAGCCAAAAGTAGGTGTATCCGAAAGTAGTACCAAAACAGGGTATTCGGCAGCGGCAGCTCGTTCAATTAATTTGTCTCGTAGTTCGTCTTCTGTCGGATGGTACAGTTGAAACCATGCTTTGCCTTCGGTCAGCTCGCCGACAGTTTCGATGTCCGCCGTACCCACAGTGCTTAATATAAAAGGGAGATTGTGCTGAAAGGCGGCCTTCGCCAAAATTTCGGTAGCCCGAGGCCACATCAAGCCTTGTAAACCGATAGGCGCAACGCCAAAAGGCGCGTCGTAAGTCGTTCCAAAAAGGGTCGTTTTCAAATCCGCTCCGCCGTATTTTTTCAAATACCACGGCTTTAATTCTACTTGTCGTAAGTCGGTCGTATTTTTTTTGAGATTGATTTCTTGATTGCAGCCACCATCCAGATACTCGAAAGCGAAACGAGGAATACGGGACTTGGCCCGTTGGCGCAAATCTTCGATGGATGGATAGTTTGGATTGTAGTTGAGTTCCATATATTTATAATTTATAATTCCACGTCGCCATTAACCACCATCGCTGCCCCCAAGGCCGAACCAAGCGGGGTGGGCATTATTTCCAGAGCGTATTGGGTAAAATACCGTTTTAACAACTCCACAAAGCAGCCGTTGTCCACAAATCCCCCGTCGATAAAGACTTTTTCAATGGAAGTGTTGCCGATAGCTTGTCGAAGGCTTGCAATTTGCAGTTGTACCAAT